>JACDCH010000156.1 GCA_013694495.1 Acidimicrobiia bacterium
CACCGGGGTGGTGCGGGTCGCCCGCACCGCCGGCATCGCCGCCGCGCTGCGGTCGGTGGGCGGCCTCGACCTCGAGGTCGAGGAGGTCGACGTCGCCGGCCCGCCCACCTCCGGGGCGATCCGGGCGGCCGGGTGGGCCGAGGCGGCGGTGCTGCTCGCCGGGCTCCGGGGCGAGCCCGAGGTCCGTGTGGTCGACCCCAGCATGGGCGGCAGGGCGACGGCCTCGGTCGCCGACGGTGCGGTGCGCGTCGTCGTCGACGCCGGTGCCGCCCTCGACGAGGTCGTGCTCCGGTCCTACGCCGTGGGCGCGGCCCACCAGGCGTTGGGCTGGGTCACGAGCGAGGGCCTGGCCGTCGACGAAGACGGCACCGTCCACGACCGCACGATCCGCAGCTTCGGCGTGCTGCGGGCCGTCGACACGCCGTCGATCGAGGTCGAGGTCGTCGACTCGGGCGGCCCCCCGGTCCGGGCCGGCGACGCGGTGTTCGCCGCGGTGGCGGGAGCAGTGTGGGTCGCGCAAGGCTGCCCCGCTGACTGGCCGACCGGAAGGAGCCTGTGATGAGCAAGCCCGTTGGGCCCTACTCCCCCGTGGTGGAGGCCGGCGACTGGGTCGTGGTCAGCGGCCAGGTCGGCGCGGTCGACGGCACCCTGGTGGCCGGCGGCTTCGACGGGCAATGCGCCCAGGCCCTCGTCAACCTGCGCGAGCGCCTCGAGTCCGTCAGCGCGGCCATGGGTGACGTCGTGAAGACCACGGTGTTCCTCCGCCACATGCCCGACTACGTGCGCATGAACGACATCTACGTCGAGGCGTTCGGCGACCACCGCCCGGCTCGATCGGCCGTCGCCGTGGCGGAGCTCCCGCTCGGCGCGCTGGTCGAGATCGAGGCGTGGGCCCACCGCGTGCGAAGCTGACGCCGTGCTCGGGCCGATCCTCATCGTGCTGGTCGTCGTCGTGATCCTGCCGATCACGCTGCTGGTCGGCGGTGCCCTCGCGGCCGCCCTCTTCAGCTGGGCGCTCGACAAGACGTCGGCCCAGGACCACGAGGGCAACGAGCTCCTCGACCTCAACAAGTAGCCGGGCGCCGCGCCGGGTTTGTCGAGGGGTCAGTCGTCGCAGTGCTGGGCGCAGAAGCTGTTGCGGGCGGCGCGGCGGCCGAGCAGGAAGTCGAGCGGCCCGTAGGCCGTCGCCGTCGCGATGAGCCGGCCCTCGAGGGTGGCCATCGCCTCGATGTCGGCGGCGATGAGCGCCCGGGCGGCCGGCGTCCGTGCGTTGACTCGGGGGGTTTCGCGTTGGTCAGTCCGGGTGCTCAGGTGGGTGTGCGCTGCCACCGGTAGCGGAGCCAGCCGTCGACCGGGCGGGCGCCGAGCGACTCGTAGAAGCGGATCGAGGGCTCGTTCCAGTCGAGGACCGACCACTCGACGCGGCCGGCGCCGGCCTGATCGAACAGGGCCTCGAGCAGGGCCCGCCCATGGCCGGCGCCCCGGTGCTCGGGACGCACGAAGAGGTCCTCGAGCCAGATCCCGGGCCGGCCCTCGAACGTGGAGTAGGTGCGGTACCAGATGGCCATGCCCGCGACGGCGCCGTCGTCGGCCACCGCCAGCAGCGTCGACGGCACCGCGTCGGGGCCGAACAGCGTCGCCGCCAGGTCGGCCTCGTCCCACACCACCTCGTCAGCCAGGTGCTCGTACTCCGCCAGGGAGCGGATGAGCTCGGCGACGACGCCGAGGTCGTCGCGCGTCGCGTCGCGGATCACCCGTCGAGCTCGAAGGCGGCCGAGACGCAGCCGCTCACGTCGCCGGGGCCTTGGTTGCCCCGCCCGATCAGGTAGGCCGCGATGGGGATGGCGGAGACCTCGGCGCGCATCCCGACCACGTCGACGTTGTCGAGGATCTGCGAGGCCTCGCTCTCGGTGAGCTGCGAGGTGGACATCGTGGTGGCCATCTCCTCGGCGAACTGGAGCAGGGTCCACGGCTCCTCGTGGTCGGCCAGGTTCTGGGCCCGCTGCGCCACCATGTCGACGTACTGCCCGACCGATCCGGGCGACACGTCGGCCCGGCCCAGGATGTAGGCGACGAGCACCTCGGCCCGCTGGTCGTAGTTGTCGATCACCGCTTCGTGGACCGGCCGGAGGTAGCCGAGGAGCTGGTCGTACTCGCTCGTCGGGAGCCTGTCGGGGAGCCCGAGCGAACGAGCCAGCCGTTCCGCGAACTCGTAACCCGTCATGGCCGGGATCCTCCCACGCGCCACGCTCGGCCGCGGGGGTTCGGTCTTCCAGGACGAGACCGCTGTCGAGCGGGTGGGGGCGCAGCGCGACGGCATCGATCTCGGTCCCGGGTGGAACCTCATGCCGCTGCCGCAGGGCGGCATCGTCACGGCCGTCGCGATGCGGGCGCTCCTACGGCACCCAGACGATGTTCTTCACGTTCCTGGCCGACTGACGCGCTGGGGGTTCACAGCCCCCAGCGGGACTGGCCGAAGCGGTAGCCGACGGAGCGAACGGTCTGGATGAGGTTGGCGTGCTCCTCGCCGAGCTTGGCCCGCAGCCGCCGGATGTGGACGTCGACCGTGCGGGCACCGCCGTAGTACTCGTAGCCCCACACCCGCGACAGCAGCGTCTCCCGCGTGAACACCTTGCCCGGGTGCGAGGCCAGGAACTTCAGGAGCTCGTACTCCATGTACGTGAGGTCGAGGGGTTTGCCCCCGATCGCGGCCTGGTACGTCTCGAGGTTCAGCAGCAGCGGCCCGTACTCGACGAGCTCCGGGCGGGTCCCCCGGCCCGTGCGCCAGAACAGGTGCTCCACCCGGCGGCGGAGCTCGCCGGCCCGCAGCGGGAGGAGGCAGAAGTCGTCGAAGAGGTCCTCGCGCAGCTCGAGGTCGGGCAGCTGCTCGGGGCTCAGGACCACGAGGAGCGGCTCCAGGGGCACGTCGCGCTTGCGCAGGGTCCGGCAGAGCGCAAAGGCGGTCTCCGGGTAGTCGGTGGCGATGACCACCGCGCCCGACCACCCGTCCTCGGGCTCGCGCGCCGTCGCCGTCGCCTCGTCGGCGCAGCCGCGGTAGGCGTAGCCGGCGCCGTCGAGCACGGCGATCACGTCCTCGGGCACGGGATCGGGGAACACGAGGAGGGGCTCCATCCGCGCTCAGCCGCCTCCGGCCGTCGACGACGGGGCGCGGCACGACCTCCGGGTGCCTGCGAGTCGGCGCGGCATCCTCACAGCGTCCGGAAGTACCGGTCGAGCTCGAACTGGGTGACCTGGGTCTTGTAGTCCTGCCACTCGGCCCGCTTGTTGCGGAGGAACCACTCGAAGACGTGCTCGCCCAGGGCGGCCGCGACCAGCTCCGATCCCTCCATCGCGGCCAGCGCGTCGGCGAGCGATGCCGGCAGCGTGCCGATGCCCTCGGCCAGCAGCTCCTCCTCGGTGAGGTCGTAGAGGTTGGCGAGCATCTCGGGCGGAAGGTCGTAGCCCTCCTCGATCCCCTTGATCCCCGCGGCCAGCACCACGGAGAAGGCAAGGTACGGGTTGCAGGCCGGGTCGGGAGCCCGGAACTCGATGCGGGTGGACTCGCCCTTGCCCCGTTTGTGGGCCGGCACGTTGATCACGACCGACCGGTTGTTGCGGGCCCACGACGTGTGGATCGGCGCCTCGAAGCCGACGACCAGACGCTTGTAGGAGTTCACCCACTGGTTCGTGACCGCGGTGATCTCGGGGGCGTGGCGCAGGAGCCCGGCGATGAAGCCCCGCCCGACCTTGGACAGCCCATACTCGTTGCCCGGGTCGTGGAAGGCGTTGGTGTCGCCCTCGAACAGCGAGAAGTGGGTGTGCATCCCTGAGCCCTGCACCTCGCGGAGCGGCTTCGGCATGAACGTGGCGTGGACGCCGTTGGCCAGCGCGATCTGGCGTACGACCAGCCGGAACGTCATCACGTTGTCGGCCATGGTGAGGGCGTCCGTGTAGCGCAGGTCGATCTCGTGCTGGCTCGGCGCGTCCTCGTGGAACGAGTACTCGACAGGGATGCCGAGCGCCTCGAGCGTGTGGATCGTCTGCTTCCGCAGGTCGCCGGTGGCGTCGGCCGTCGTGAGGTCGAAGTAGCTGCCGTTGTCGAGCGGCTCGAGCGGCCGGCGGGGGTCGCCGTGCGAGAAGTAGAAGAACTCCATCTCGGGTGCGGCGAAGAAGCTGAACCCCTTGGCCCGCGCCACCTCGAGGTTGCGCCGCAGCACCTGGCGGGGGTCGCCGTCGAAGGGCGAGCCGTCGAGGTTCTCGATGTCGCAGAACACGCGCGCCGTCGGCGAGTCGTGGTCGGCCCACGGCAGCAGCTCGAACGTGGACGCATCCGGTCGGGCCAGGACGTCGGACTCCTGCTTGCGGCTGAACCCGTCGATCGAGCTGCCGTCGAACTGCATGCCCTCGGCGAACGCGCCCTCGAGCTCGGCCGGGCTGATGGCGAAGCTCTTGAGCTGCCCGAGCACGTCGGTGAACCACAACCGGATCAACCGGATGCCGCGTTCCTCGACGGTACGTAGGACGTACTCCTGCTGTCGCTCCATGGCCGGGCATGATGGCACCACCCCCTCGGTCCGCACGCTCCGGCCGCCCGGTTCACAGTGCGTTCACATTCGGGAAAAGGCGACGAAACTGGGTTGGGCCAACCTGGCCCCGCGTCGACGAGACTGACCTCGACCGGACGAATTCCCACCCAGCCGACTCCCAGCGAGACGACTCCACCAGCGAAGGGCGCGAGCGAATGGCGATCAAGGCCGAATACATCTGGATCGACGGCACGGAGCCCACTCCGAAGCTGCGTTCGAAGACCAAGATCCTGCAGAACGGCCAGGAGCCCCCCATCTGGGGCTTCGACGGTTCGTCCACGAACCAGGCGCCCGGCAGCGCGTCGGACTGCGTGCTGAACCCGGTGTTCACGTGCCCCGACCCCATCCGCAAGGGCGACAACATCCTCGTGCTGTCCGAGGTGCTGCTCACCGACATGAGCCCGCACCCCACCAACACCCGTGCGCCCCTGGCCGAGGTGGACGCCAAGTACGCCGACCAGGAGATGTGGTTCGGCATCGAGCAGGAGTACACGCTGTTCCAGGGCAGCCGCCCCCTCGGCTTCCCCGACAACGGCTACCCCGCCCCCCAGGGCCCGTACTACTGCGGCGTCGGCGCCGACGAGATCTACGGCCGACCCATGGTCGAGGCCCACATGAGCGCCTGCCTCGAGGCCGGCCTCAGCCTGTCGGGCATCAACGCCGAGGTCATGCCGGGGCAGTGGGAGTTCCAGATCGGCCCCGCCAGCCCGCTCGAGGTGGGCGACCACCTGTGGCTCGCCCGGTGGCTGCTGTACCGCGTCGGCGAAGACTTCGGCATCAACGCCACCCTCGACCCGAAGCCCGCCAAGGGCGACTGGAACGGCGCCGGCGCCCACACGAACCTGTCGACCAAGGCGATGCGCGAGGGTTACGACCCGATCATCGCGGCGTGCGAGGCGTTGGCCGAGAAGGCTCCGGAGCACGTCAAGGTGTACGGCTACGGCATCGAGGGCCGGCTCACCGGCCTGCACGAGACCGCCCCCTGGAACGAGTTCAGCTACGGCGTCTCGAACCGAGGTGCGTCGGTGCGCATCCCGTGGCAGGTCGAGGTCGACAAGAAGGGCTACATCGAGGACCGCCGCCCCAACGCCAACTGCGATCCGTACCAGGTGGCCAAGGTCATCGTGTCCACGGTGTGCAGCGCGCTCGAGTCCAAGGGCATGGTCTGAACCGACCGGGCATGAACGCGTTGCGCTGACAGCAGGCGCGCCAGTTTCGCACGGTGTTGCTGCGATGCCCGCCCTTCGGGGCGGGCATCGGCGCGCCAGGGGCTCCTTGGCCTCAACTTCTCCCGGCGCGCGACCGACGGTGGGTCGGAGAGTCGTTGCCGCTCAGGCGCGGCAGAGGGATGGAACCCATGCACAACCGTCGTAGCCACCTCGTCGCCCTCGACACGCTCCCCGGCCTGAGCGCCGAGATCGCGGTCGAGGGGTACCCCCCGGTGAAGGGCACGCTCGTGGATGTGGGCGACGGCATGGTCGTCATCGCCGTCCGCTCCGCGACGCAGGCTGCCGTCCTGTCGGCCGCGTCGACGGCCCGCCTCACGGTCGACGCCCCGGCCGGCGTTCGCTTCGTCACCACCGCGTCGCCCGTCGGCACGGCTGAGGACCGCTCGATCTCGCTCGCCGTCGGCGCCGCCACGAAGGTGACCCGCCGGACTGCCTGACCGCTGGACCTAGGGTCGCTCCGATGGAGGAGCGCACGCCCGCCGAGGTGCTTTCGATGGTCGAGGAGGAGGGGGTCGCCTTCGTCGACCTCCGCTTCTGCGACCTCCCCGGCGTCATGCAGCACGTGTCGATCCCGGCCAACGTGCTCGACGAGGGGCAGTTCGAGGAGGGCCACGCCTTCGACGGCTCCTCCGTGCGCGGCTTCCAGGAGATCCAGGAGTCGGACATGGTCCTGGTAGCCGATCCGACGTCGGCCTACCTCGACCCGTTCCGAGCTCACAAGACGCTGGTGCTGCACTGCGACGTCGCCGACCCGGTCACCGGCGAGCGCTACAGCCGCGACCCGCGCCACATCGCCCGCAAGGCCGAGGAGCACCTCTTCTCCACCGGCATCGCCGACACCGCGTACTTCGGGCCGGAGCCCGAGTTCTTCATCTTCGACGACGTCCGCTTCGAGACGGCCGGCAACCGATCCATGTACCAGGTCGACTCGATCGAGGGTCAGTGGAACACCGGCCGCGACGAGGGCCCCAACCTCGGGTACAAGCCGAGGACGAAGGAGGGGTACTTCCCGACCCCACCCACCGACCACTACCAGGACCTCCGCTCCGAGATGTCGACGGTGCTCCACCAGGTGGGCATCCAGACCGAGCTCCACCACCACGAGGTCGCGTCGGGTGGGCAGGGCGAGATCGGCATCCGCTTCGACACGCTGCTGCACATGGCCGACAAGCTGATGACGTTCAAGTACGTGCTGAAGAACGTCGCCTGGCAGCATGGCAAGTCGCTCACGTTCATGCCCAAGCCGATCTTCGGCGACAACGGCTCCGGCATGCACGTGCACCAGTCGTTGTGGAAGGCGGGCGAGCCGCTCTTCTTCGACGAGGCCGGCTACGCCGGCCTGTCCGACCTGGCCCGCTGGTACATCGGCGGCCTGCTGCGCCACGCCCCCTCGCTGCTGGCGTTGACGAACCCGACGACGAACTCGTACAAGCGGCTCGTCCCCGGCTACGAGGCGCCGGTCAACCTGGTGTACAGCCAGCGCAACCGTTCGGCGTCGTGCCGCATCCCGCTCGGCCAGCGCTCACCTCGGGCCAAGCGGGTCGAGTTCCGCTGCCCGGACTCGACGTCGAACCCGTACCTCGCCTTCTCGGCGATGCTCCTCGCCGGCCTCGACGGCATCCGCAACCGCACCGAGCCGCCGGACCCCGTCGACAAGGACCTCTACGACCTCCCGCCCGAGGAGCTCGCCGACGTCCCCCAGGTCCCCGGCTCCCTCGAGGAGGTCCTCCTCGCGCTGGAGAACGACAACGACTACCTCCGCGCCGGCGGCGTCTTCACCGACGACCTCATCGAGACCTGGATCCGCTACAAGCGCGTCCACGAGGTCGACGCCCTCCGCCTCCGCCCCCACCCCTACGAGTTCACCCTCTACTACGACATCTAGTCGGCGTCGACTGCCTGTGGTTCACTGACCAGCAAAAACGCTCGGTGACCTGGGCAGACACTCGGCACGTCTGTCTGCGGATGACGCCGGTTTGCGCTGACTTCCGTCGTCTCGTGTCCTGTGTGTGTCCCAGCCTACACCTCTGACACGCTGACACCGAGCTGAAAGTAGATCTGTATGTGAGCTGCCCGCTCACTGCTCTCGTGTGTTACAAGCCGGATCGTGCATGGCTTGGCGCTAGGGATCGCCGTGTTGTCGATTGCCGGCAGCGGGGTCGGCGCCTACATGCGCTTCGACGGGTACCCCGATCACGTCGACGTCGCGCAGTTCCTCGAGAAGCTGAGCTTCGTCGGGCTGCAGGTACTTCTGGGACTCCTGGAGCGGCGGCTCTTGTGACTCGGCCGCCCGGGCCAACCTGGACCCTGTCTGTCAGGGTGATGTGAGACATCTGCGGTAGCCGATCATCGCTACAGGGCGAGACCAGGACTACGGAGAACCCGATGACCATGACGACTTCATCCTTGCTTGTGCGCGCCCATGATGGTGG
>JACDCH010000171.1 GCA_013694495.1 Acidimicrobiia bacterium
CCCCCTGCGCCCGCCGGCCGGCGCCACGCCGTTCGTGGCCGCTGGGGGGCAATTGCACCTCCCAGCAGCGATCTTGCCTAGGCTTCCCCCGCGGGGTGACCGGGGGCACGGGCATCGGGCACGGGCCGGGTCCATTCGAGCAAAGGGGGGACGGCGCTGGAAGCGATCATCTCGCTGCGTGGGGTCACCAAGCGCTTCGGTTCCCACACCGTCCTCGAGGACATCTCGCTCGACATCCCCAAGGGCAAGATCAGCGCCATCATGGGGCCCTCGGGCACGGGCAAGTCCGTCCTGCTCAAGAACATCATCGGGCTACTGCGCCCCGAGGCCGGCGAGATCTGGGTCGACGGCGAGGAGACGGTCCGGATGGGGGAGAAGGACCTCTACCGCGTCCGGCGGAAGTTCGGCGTCCTGTTCCAGGACGGCGCCCTCTTCGGGTCGATGACGATGTACGACAACACCGCCTTCCCGCTGCGCGAGCACACGAACAAGTCCGAGAAGGAGATCCGCGAGATCACCCTCACCAAACTCGAGATGGTCGGGATGCTCGACCACCTCAAGAAGTTCCCCGGTGAGGTGTCGGGCGGCATGCGCAAGCGGGCCGGCCTGGCCCGGGCGCTGGTGCTCGACCCCGAGATGCTGTTCTTCGACGAGCCCGACTCCGGCCTCGACCCGGTGCGGGTGTCCTACCTCGACGAGCTGGCTCGCAAGATCCAGGAGGAGACGGGCACCACCTTCATCGTCATCACCCACAACATCCCCTCGGTGATGCGGGTGGCCGACTACATCGGCGTCCTCTTCCGGTCAGGGCTGGTGAAGTTCGCGTCGAAGGACGAGATGGTCAGCTCCGACGACCCGATCATCCGCCAGTTCCTGGCCGGCCGGGCCAAGGGCCCGATCGGGATGGACGAGCTGGCCACCGACGTCAGCGACATCGAGAAGGAGCTCATCGCCCGCGAGCAACGCCGCCTCGACGCCGCCGGCATCACCGGCAACGACGTGATGACGGTCTAGGGGGCACCGACCCGATGCTCGGAAAGGTCCAGTTCGTCGTCCGCGAGACCGGCAACATGTTCGCCGTCTCGCTCGAAGGCTTCCGCCGCACGTGGGAGATCCGACGCTGGTGGAAGGAGTACCTCCGCCAGTGCTGGTTCATCTCCAAGGTCACGAGCCTGCCGGTGATCCTCATCTCCATCCCGTTCGGGATGGTGATCGCGCTGCACGTGGGCACGTTCAACCGCCAGGTCGGCGCCGAGTCGGCCACCGGGTCCGCCATGGTCCTGGCCATCGTGCGCGAGGCCGCCCCCGTGTGCACGGCCCTGCTGATCGCCGGCGCCGGCGGCTCGGCCATGACCGCCGACCTCGGCAGCCGCAAGATCCGCGACGAGATCGCCGCCATGGAGGTGATGGCCGTCAACCCGGTCCACCGCCTCGTCACGCCCCGCCTGTGGGCCGCCGCCACCGTCGGGCTCTTCCTCGTGTCGCTGTGCTCCGTCGCCGGCATCGCCGGCGGCTACTTCTTCAACGTCGTCGTGCAGGGCACGACGCCGGGCGCCTACTTCCAGGGCTTCAGCGCCCTCTCCCAGCTGCCCGACCTGTGGTCGTCGATGGCCAAGGCCGTCGTGTTCGGCTTCATCGCCGCCATGGTGTCCTGCTACAAGGGCCTCTTCGCCAAGGGCGGGCCCAAGGGCGTCGGTGACGCCGTCAACCAGGGCGTCGTGATCACGTTCATCCTGATCTTCTTCGCCAACTTCATCATGACGTCCCTCTACTTCGCGCTGGTCCCGCAGAAGTTCTGAAGTCATGTCGAGCTCACTCGCTTCGCTCCGTTCGCTCGAGTTTCGAGGCCCTCGCTTCGCTCGGACTGAACCGGTCCTCGGCCGACCTCGTCGACCTGCGGCCGATACCTGGGGGCTCCGCCGCCAAACCCCCAGCGCCTGCGGCGGGTTGACCCGATGACCGCCATCAGCTCCGTCGCCAAGGCCCCCGGCAAGGTCCTCGGCGCCGTCGCCGACCTGCTCGAGGAAGCGGGCAAGCAGCTGGCCTTCTACGCCCAGATCATGGGCGAGATCCTGTTCAACTTCCGGATCAAGTGGAAGTACCGGTCGGTGGTGTTCAACCTGATCTCCGACATCACGATCGGCGCCGGGGCGCTCATCATCGGCGGCGGGATGGTGTTCGTCATCTTCTCGATGTCGTTCTTCACCGGCACCGAGGTCGGCCTGCAGGGCTACAAAGGCCTCGAGCAGATCGGGGCGGAGGCCTTCACCGGGCTCATCGGCAGCTTCGCCAACACCCGCGAGGTCACGCCGCTCATCGCCGGGGTGGCGTTCGCCGCGCAGGTCGGCGCCGGCTTCACCGCCGAGCTCGGCGCCATGCGCATCTCCGACGAGATCGACGCCCTCGAGGTCATGTCGATCCCCTCGAAGCCCTACCTCGTCGCCACCCGGGTGACCGCCGCCTTCATCGCCATCATCCCGCTCTACCTGATCTCGCTGTTCGCCAGCTTCTTCGCCACGAAGGTGGTGACGACGCAGTTCTTCGGGCTGTCGAGCGGCGTGTACGACTACTACTTCCGCCTCTACCTGCCGCCGGTCGACGTCGCCTTCAGCCTGGCCAAGGCCGTCATCTTCGCCATGGTCGTGGCGCTCATCCACTGCTACTACGGGTTCAACGCCAGCGGCGGCCCCGCCGGCGTCGGCGTGGCCGTGGGCCGGGCCATCCGCCTGTCGATCGTGAGCGTCGTCGTCCTGAACTTCATCCTGTCCCTGATCTTCTGGGGCGGCGGGAACACGGTGTCCCTGTCGGGATGAAGCTCACCTCGCGCGTGCGCAACATCATCTCGGGCCTTTGCGTCCTCGTGATCCTCGCGGGGGCCACGACGATCGGCGTCAAGTACTCATTCGGTGCCTTCGAGGACGGCTACGAGCTCGTGGCCGAGTTCGACGCCGCCGGCCAGGGGCTCATCAGCGGCTCCGACATCAAAGTGCGCGGCCTCAACGTGGGCCACGTCGACTCGATCCGGCTGGTCGACGGCCGCGCCGAGGTCACGATGTTCTTCCGGGCGGGCCAGCGGGTCCCGCTCGACGCGGTGTTCACCATCCGCCCCAAGACGCTCTTCGGTGAGAAGTTCATCGACGTCGAGCTGGGCGACGCCGCGACCAGCATCGACGACAGCGCGTTCTTCGACCCCGACGCCGAGCTCGAGGAGCGCAGGGTCCCGGCCGAGAACGCCGTCGGCGGCGTCGAGCTCGAGCGCGTGCTGGCCGGCCTCTATCCGATCCTCCAGGCCGTCGACCCCGCCGAGGTCGCCACGATCCTCGACACGCTGGCCGCCGCCGGCGACGGCCTCGGCGAGACCATCAACCGCTCGATCGTCAACGGCGACGCGGTGCTGGCCGTCACCGCCGCGCGCGACGCCGAGACCCGCCAGTTCCTCGAGGCGCTCGCCCTCCTCTCCGACGAGCTCAGCGGCCGGGCCCCCGACCTCATCGCCGGCGCCGCCGACCTGAACGTCGCCCTCCCCGTGCTCACCGAGAACCGCGAGTCGTTCACCGCCCTGCTCGTGCAGCTGGAGCGGGTGTCGTCTGACCTCGCCGACGTGCTCGAGGGCAACACCGAGTTCATCGACTCCGTCTACAGCGACGGCCAGGCCACCCTCGACGTGCTCTACGACCGCCGGTTCGAGGTCATTCCCCTCGTCACCGGCCTGCGCCAGTACGTCCAGACCCTGGCCGAGGTGGCCCGGATCCCGGTCGGCGACGGCACCGTCATGGCCGCGGTGAAGGCCATCCTCGGTGGCGACGTGTGCGGGCTCCTCGAGCTGCTCGACTGCGGCGCCGCCCTACCCACCGCAGCCGGCACGACCGCGGCCACGGCCGCTCCGCCGGCGCCGACGGCCCCCGTCACCGACCTGCTCGGGCCGGCCGCCTCGCAGCTCACCGCCGGCGCCCAGGACGTGCTCGACCTCGTCACCGGCGTTCTCGGGGGGGGCCGGTGACGCGCACCGCCATCAAGTTCGGCCTCTTCGTCGTGGTCTGCACGTCGTTGACGCTGTGGTTGGCGTTCACGATCGGGAACATCGAGATCAACGACCCGCTCGGCCGCGACAACTTCACGCTCGAGGCAGCCTTCGACGACGTGCAGGGCCTGCTCATGAACGACGAGGTCAAGATCGCCGGCGTCGAGGTGGGCAAGGTCACCGGCATCCGGGTCGACGACGGCCGGGCGGTCGTCACCTTCCAGGTCGACAGCCGCTACGAGGACCAGCTCTCGGTCGACACCGAGGCGGCCGTCCGCTGGCGCAACCTGATCGGCCAGCGCTTCCTCTACCTGCTGCCGCCCACTGCGGGGGTGGTCACCACCGACCAGACCCTCCAGGACGGCGACCGCATCTGCGACGCCGAGGGCTCGAGCGACGAGTGCGAGACGGACTCCGTCGCCGACCTCGGGCTGCTCTTCAACCGCCTCGGCCCGATCGTCGAGACGGTCGACGAGAGCCAGGTCAACCAGTTCCTCGAGACCATCACCGGCGCGCTCGAGGGCAACACCGACCGCGTCGGTCAGGCCCTCACCGACCTGGCGGCCGTGAGCGAGAGCCTCGCCACCCGCGACGACTCCATCTCCCGCCTCATCGAGAACATCAACACCGTGGCCGGCACGATCACCGCCCGCGACCAGCAGATCCGCACGATGCTCGACAACCTCGTGCTGCTGTCGCAGACGTTCAGCGCCAACACCGAACTGATCGATCGGGCCCTGGCCGAGTTCGGCAGCTTCTCGACGGACCTGTCGACGCTCGTGGAGACCAACCGCGAAGAGCTCGACCGCATCATCGCCAACCTCGACGTCACCGTGGCCGACACCGTCATCCCGCGGCTGCGGGTCCTCGACGAGGCCCTCTCCAACCTCGACGAGACGTCCCGGGCCATCTTCGGCGCCGGT
Source organism: Acidimicrobiia bacterium (assembly GCA_013694495.1). GTDB lineage: Bacteria > Actinomycetota > Acidimicrobiia > Acidimicrobiales > JACDCH01 > JACDCH01. Next base: position 4,945 of record JACDCH010000171.1, read on the forward strand.
CGCAACGGTGAGTGGCTCAACCAGACGATCCTGTGCGCCGCCACCACCGCGCCGCCCTGCCCGACCCCGATCGTCACGGGGTTGCGGGGCACGGCCGCCGCCGGGCCGCCCAGCCACGACGAACGCGTCGACGCGCTGGCCGGCCTGGTGCTCGGCCCCGCCGCCGGAGGGGCCCCGTGAAGTCGTTCCGCGACCGCAACCCGTACGCCGTCGGCCTCATCGGCGTCCTGGTGATCGGCCTCTTCACCGGCGCGGCGTTCGCCGTCGGCCTGTTCCACCTGCTCGAGCACACCTACACGGTGCGGGCGGAGTTCGACGACGCCGCCGGCCTGAAGGCGGGCAACGAGGTGCGCCTCGCCGGGGTCAAGGTCGGCCGGGTGGCGAGCATCGAGGTCCAGCACGAGCACGGCACGGTGATCGTGAGCATGGAGGTCCAGCAGGGCACCGAGCTGGGCGACAACACCACGGCCGAGATCGCCCTCGGCACGCTGCTGGGCGCCAAGTTCGTGCGGCTCGACTACGAAGCCGCCGGCGGGTCGAGCCTGCTCGAGGGCTCCTGCGACGCCGGTGAGGACGGCGAGCGCTGCGACGCCGGCGCACCCCTCATCCCGCGCGAGCAGGCCGGGAACCGGGTGCCCTACGACGTGTTCCGCCTCACCCGGGTGGCCACTGAGGGCATCGAGGAGCTCGACACGGAGGGCCTCAACTCCTTCGTCAACGACCTGGCCGACCTCACCGAGGACCGCAGAGAGCCCGTCACCCGGCTCATCAACAGCATCGACGACGTCAGCCTCGCCATCACCTCCCGCGACCAGCAGCTCGGGGAGCTCCTGGCCCGGGCCGACAGCCTGTCGGCGACGCTGGCGGAGAAGGACGAGACGCTGGTCGCGCTCATCGACCAGAGCCGCGCCATCCTGCAGCTCCTCGAGTCGCGCCGGGCCGAGCTGACGGCAGCCCTGGGCGAGGGGGCCCGGGCCGTCACCGCCCTGGCCGACGTCATCGCCGAGAACGAGGTCGCCCTCGACCGGCTCCTCACGAACCTGCACCCCACGCTCCAAGTGGCCCGCGACAACCTCGACGACGTCAACCGGGCCCTGGCCTGGGCCGGCCCCGCGTTCTACGGGCAGGCGCTGGCCGGCACGCATGGGCCCTGGCTCGACATCTACGTCCGCGGGCTCGGGCCCGACATCGCCCAGGTCCTCTGCGACGTCCTCGCCCCGGGGAGCGTGTGCTCGTGAGGCCGCGCGCCATCGCCCTCCGCCTCGCGGCGGTCCTGCTGCCGGCGGTCGTGCTCGGTTCGGGCTGCGGCCTCGTCGGTGGGGGCGGCGACGACCGCTACCCGGTCGTCGTGTACTTCGACCGGGCGGTCGCCCTCTACGAGGGCTCGCAGGTGCGGGTGCTCGGCCTGCCGTCGGGGACCGTGCGCAACATCGAGATCGAGGGCACGAGGGTGCGGGTCGACGTCGACATGGACCGGAGCATCGACCTGCCCGTCGACGTGCGGGCCATCCTGATCCCGCAGTCGTTGATCGGCGAGCGCTACATCCAGCTCACGCCGGTGTGGACGCCGTCGATCGGCGGCCAGACCCTCGCCGACCGACCCGAGCCGGAGCGGATCATCCAGGACGACGGCAACGACGAGAACGGCCGCGAGGTCACCATCCCCGTCGAGCCCGACGAGGCGCTGGCCGCCCTCAACGAGTTCCTGCAGTCGCTCGAGCCCGAGGGCCTCGGCCGGCTCGTGGGCAACCTGTCGACCGCCCTCGACGGCAACGGCGAGCAGCTCGGAGTCGCCCTCTCGGGCATCGCCGACCTGGTCGACACCTTCGCCCGGCGCGACACGGAGCTGGCGTCGATCGTCGACAACTTCGACGAGTTCACCCAGACCCTCGCCACCCGCGAGTCCCAGCTCGGCGAGATCCTCGACAGCTTCGCCCGGACCACCCGCATCCTGGCCGACGAGCGGCTCGACCTCGAGGCGCTGCTCGACGGCCTGGCCCGGGTGAGCGTCGACGGCTTCGACCTCGTGGCAGAGCACGCCACGGCGCTGCGCACCGATCTCGAGACCCTGGCCCTGCTCGGCCAGTCGATCGTCGTGAACCTCGACGCCGTGACCCAGCTGCTCGACGCCGGGCCGCTGCTGATCGACGGGCTCGAGAACGCCTACAACCCGGCGGCGCGGGCCATGAACCTGCGCACCCAGCTGGGGCCGGTGGCCCAGCAGGCGCTCAACCCGGTCCTGCGCTTCCTCCTAGGCGACCCATCGTTCAGCCTGCCCTGCATCCCCATCGACACGGCCTGCGCGCCCCTCGGCAGCCTCTCGCAGGCCGGCCCGGCCGTGGTCACCGAGGTGGCGCCGGCCCGCACGCCGGTCGACGACATCCTGGCCGCCCTCGGCGCGCCGACCGCCCCGGTGG
>JACDCH010000189.1 GCA_013694495.1 Acidimicrobiia bacterium
GCGGGGGCCTGGCGGGTGCGGCTGTCGAGCACGCCGCCGAGGCCGAACGCTTCGGTCGGGGCACCGTTGACGTCGAGGTTCAGCCGGGTGTTGGGGTCGTTGGGGTTGGCCGGGGCCACGTAGATCACGGGGACGACGCGGCCGGTGCCTTCGGCGTCCAGGAGGACGGTGAGCGCCCCGTTGACCGGCGTCGTCAAGATGCTCTTGGTCGGGCCGACCGCCACCCCGTTCACCTCGACGATGTCCACCGCGGCGTTGGGCGTGGCGAGGGCGAAGCCCGAGTTGGCCCCGGTGTCGTGGAGGAAGGTGATGGTGCCGTCGGACCCTCGGGTGATGTTCCCGGCGTTCACCAGGGTCACCCGGTAGCTCTGGCCGGCGGTCAGCCCGGTGGCGGTGTAGCGCCGGTTGTCGAGGGTCTCGTCGGCGTTGTCGACGATGATGGCGGTGTCGTCGGGGGTGAAGACGATCACGTCGTTGGTGGCGACCGGTCGCGGCAGCGGCGGGATCCGGTTGGCGGCGTGGTTGACGGCGGCGAGGCGGGCGATGATCAGGGTTCCCTGCGTCCGGCTGATGGCCGCCGACTCCATCGAGCGGGTGGCGCCGTCGCCCCGGAGGATGCCCTGGCCGGCGAGCTCGTTCAGGGCGCGCTCGAACACCGACCCGTTGTCGTCGGCGAAGAAGTCGGTGGTGGTGGCGAAGCTCGAGGTGCTCGTCGCCCCCCCGGTCTCCAGGTAGGCCTGGAGGCGGGCGATGAAGGCGGCGAACTGGCCCCGGGAGACGAGGCCCGTGGGGTTGAAGACGCCCGGCGTGGTCGTGCCCTGGATGATCCCGGCGGCGGCGAGGCGGTTGATGCTGTCCTCGAGGGTGCTGCCCTCGTCGTCGACGAAGGCGTCCGGCGACGCCGCCGCCGTCGGGAACGGCGTGAACGTGGCGGCCGTTCGCTCGTTGACGTTCAGCAGGTCGCCGAGGCGGGCGATGAGGGCGGCGGCCTGCTGGCGGGTCAGGTTCCCGGTCGGGTTGAAGGTCGTCGCCGTGGTGCCCCGCACGATGCCGAGGTCACTCAGGCAGTTGATGGCGGCCAGCGCCTCCCCCGACGCGCCGCCCAGATCGGTGAAGGGGTTCACGGCGTCGGTGTTGGCGCACACGGCGGCGATGCTCGGCGCCGGCGCCGGTGCTGCTCCGGCCGGCTCGGCGATGAGCAGCGACAGCAGAGCCGCCACCAGGGCCCCCATCAGCTTCCCGGCGCGCGTCGGACGCTTGCTCATGGTTCCCCTCCCAGAGTTGCCCCAGCCACGACGATGACCCGTCATCGGACGCTGCCCGCGGGCCGGACGTAGCGGTTACCGCTCCAGCCGCCCTCGGGGATACGCCCGCCCCGAACGCGAGTCGCCACGGCAAGGGCGAACCGCAGCCGGCCATCATGGGCCGATGCTCGGTCGCCGTGTCGCCGTCGCCACCCTCCTCCTGACCGCCTGCGGCGGGACACCACGGGCCGACGATCCGGGCAGCACCGCGCCTCCCGCCACCGGCGCGCCGGCGGATGGCACCTTCGAGCTCCCGGCCGAGGCCGCCGCCGGCTACCCGGAGGCCTACATCGCCGCCGTCGTGGCCAACCCGCCGGGCGATGACCTTGCGGTCGACGGCGGCGAGTACGTGCTGATCCGGAGCAACCTCACCATCCGCACCGACATGGGCGGCTGGACCGTCGACGCCGACGGCGAGGTGCTGCCCCTCGGCATCGGCCGCCAGCTCGACGTGGGCGCCGAGCTCCGGCTCCACACCGGGCGGGGCACCGACGACGCCGACGACGTCTTCGCTGGCCTCGACCGCGAAGTCCTCGACGACGGCGGCCTGCTCGTGCTCCGGGACTCCGCCGGCGCCGAGGTGGCCCGCTTCGCCTACGGCGCCGCCGACTGACGCCGCAGGGGCCGAGAAAAAGACCGGAGCCCTGGCCGTGAGGCCAGGGCTCCAGCAGAGCTCACCGAGATGAGCTGGCTAGCTCTTCAACTTCTGGACTCAGGGACCCTCGACGTCGATGACCTTGTCGGCGCTGCCAGCGAGGTTCAGCTGGTTGCCGGCCTGGTCGTCGAAGTTGTTGCTCACGAGCGTGATCGTGACCGTGCCGCCGGCGAAGTCGAGACCGTCGTCGACGCCGGAGATGAAGGTCGGGTTCGCGGTCAGCGTGACCACGAGCCGGTCGTCCGCCACCGTGGGGGTGGCGCCGTCATCGAGCACGCAGGTGGCGCCGCCGCCGCAGGTGACCTGGGAGGTCGTGTTGGCGTCGGTGAGCCGGACGAAGGTGGTGCCATCGCCGAGCGTGTCGATCATGTCCTCGCTGAAGAGGAGGGTGAACACGTCACCGCTCTCCAGGATGCCGAGGACCACGGTGTCCGTGGTGACACGGGCATCGGTGATCGTCGGCGCCGTGGTCTCGGCGATGTCCGGCACGCAGTTGTCGATGGCGAAGTCCGGATCCGAGACTTCCCCGTCGATGGTCTGGGTGGCAGCCACTGTGAAGTCCCGGGTACCGGCGCCGCAACCGGAAGCCGGCTGACCGCCAGCGCTGTTGTTCGCACCGGTCACAGGGATCGTGAACTGGATGCCAGCGGTGTTCGGGTCTTCGTCGCTCGCTGCGCTGACGACCAGGGTGAAGCCGGCCGGGAAGAGGCTGCCGTCATCGTCCGTGGTCGAGTCGTCATCGATGAACACCTGCACCGTTGCGCCCGGAAGCACGTCCGTCACGGTGATCTCGATGGCGGTCGCCGTGACATCGTCGACTGTCACAGTCGGCGCTGACGGCGAGAGGTCAAGCAGGCAGAACGTTGACGACAGCTCAGGCGTGGGCTGGTTCACGGTCTGCCCCCCCAGCTGGTCGCCCGAGGACAACTGCGCCTCGAACCCCGCCAGGGTCACCTGCTCGCCCGCCTCGCAGGTGCCGCTGTTGTCGGCATCGACAAAGAAGAGGTCGTTGGCGTCGAACAAGAAGGTGAAGTCGTCGGTCACGATCTGGTTCGTGTCCTTGTTGACGGAGAAGATGTTCTGGTCCGTCACGAGCGCACCGGCGGGAGCCGCCTCCGGGTTGAACGTCTTGGAACCGCCGATTCCGAACGCCTGCGTCGGCTGGTTGTTGGCGTTGAGCTCCAGGGCGTCATCGTTGTCGCCATCGATGAAGATGACGGGGATGACACACTCGTTCTGGGTCTCGCTGTCGATCGTGAACGAGATCGTGCCGTTCACCGGCGCCACTTCGACGTGGTCGGAGGGCACGACTACCGCGCCGTTCACGACCTCGATCATCGCGTTCGAAGCGGTGAAGTCAGCTTCGTTGGCGTTGCCGGTCACGTCGGCGAACGAGATCACACCGTTCGTGTTCGTCACCTCTTCGCACAGGACGAGCTGGATGTCGAAGGTGGTGCCGTTCGTGAGGCCGTTCACGGTGAAGGTGCGGGCGCCCCGGTTCGTGTTGGGAGGATCGGGATCGCTGACCGTGTTCGTGGCCGCCGTCGTCGGGCTCACGGCGAGGGTCTGGTTCGGCGTGACCGCCCGGGGCGGGACCGTGATGAGGCCGTCGGCCAGGTTCACGGCGAGCACGCGGGCGACGACCAGCGCAGCCTGCGTACGGCTGATCGGGTCGTTCACACCGGAGGTGACGTTGCCGTCGCCCACCAGGATGCCCCTGGAGGCGACCCGGTTGATGGCGGCCTCGTGGACCGAGCCCGTGTCGTCGTTGAAGAAGTCGGTCGTGGTGGCCCACGGCGACGTGCCGGTGGTCGACCCGGTGACCAGGTAGGTCTCCATCCGGTCGATGAGCGACGCGAACTGGCCGCGCGTGAGCGGGGCCGTCGGATCGAAGATCGTGGCCGTCTTGCCCAGGATGATGTCGACGCCGGCGAGCCGGTTGATGCTGTCCTCGAGCGTGCTGCCCTCGTCGTCGGTGAACTGGTCGGGGCCGGTGAGCGGCACGTCGGTGAGGGTGACCCCGCCGGGGGCGTCGTTGGCGTTCTTGGCGTCAGCGATGCGGACGATGAGCGCCGCACCCTGCTGGCGGGTGAGGCTGACGGTCGGGCTGAACGTCGTGGGCGTGGTGCCGTTGACGATCCCGAGGTCGACCAGGCAGTTGATGGCCTGAAGCGCCTCACCTGACGCCGACCCGAGGTCGGTGAACGGGTGGACGTTGTCGGCGTTGGCGCAGACAGCGGCGATGCTCGGGGCCGGCGGGGGCGCGGCGCTCGCCATGCCAGCGAACAAGGGCGACAGCGAGGCCGCCACCGTGCTCACGAGCAGGGTGGCACCGAGCTTCTTTGCGCGCGTTGCACGCTGGCTCATGCTTCCTCCTGAAAGGGGTTTGTTGTGTATGAAGTGCACCGTAGTCGGCGGTTGCCGGCCCTCAGCGCACGAGACCGTTACCGCCGGCGGTCTCGGCGGGGTTACGGGCTGGTGACGCATGGCCGGAGAAATCGGACATCCGCGCTCCGGAACCGCCGAACACGGGGCGTGGCGCGTGACGGTGCGAACGCGTGAGGGAGCGTCTTGTCGGCGGCTCCCCGCCACGTCGACGGGGCGCCGTCGCTGTGGACGCAGGTCGCCTCGGTGTCAGCGGCGATCACCGGCGTCCCGCCGGCGACGGGAGCCGATGCCACGCCCTCCCGGAACGGCTGGTCAGCGGCGCATTCGGGCGATCGAGCTGGGCGTGAGCGACACTCGGCGTCGTGCCCGAGCCGACCGAACCCGCACGGCGTGGCAGCCCCGTCACGGTGAGCGCGTGGATCGGGTCGGCGAACGCCGGCGACGAGCTCGTCCACGCCGGGCTGCGCCGCCTCCTCGCCCAGCTCGGGGCTTCGGACGTGCTCGCCGTGTCGGTCGACCCGGGCGCCACCGTCGAGCGCCACGGCGGGCGGGCCGAG
>JACDCH010000200.1 GCA_013694495.1 Acidimicrobiia bacterium
ACACCGCGCCGGACGCAGTCGCCGACGACGCGACGGCGGTGGCCGACGCCTTCGCCACGGCCCGCGGCTTCCTCGAGCGCATCGACTACGACGAGGCCCGCCTGTCCGAGGTGACCGCGGCGGAGCGCGACGCCTTCGACGTGCTGCAGGGCGTGACGTCGGCGGCGTCCGCCCTGGGCCGCTTCGCGGCGGCCAACTGCAGCGCCCTCCCGGCCCCGTCGACCGCCGCCCCCTGAGCCGCGTCGCTACCAGCCGCGGAAGCGGGGGTCGCGACGCTGGGCGAAGGCGGTCATGCCCTCGGCCATGTCGGCTGTCGCCGTGACGAGCTCCTGGGCGTAGCCCTCCTCCTCGAAGGCGGCGTGGCGGTCGGACTCGAAGCTGCGGTTGAGCAACCACTTCGTCATCTGCACCGCCTTCGATGGCGCGTCGGCGAGTCGGCCGGCGAGCTCGTCGACGGTGGCCGCCAGCTCGGTGGCGGGCACGACCCGGTTGGCGATGCCGAAGCGCTCGCAGTCGGCGGCCCGCAGGTCGTCGCCCAGGAACATGAGCTCCTTGGCCCGCTGCATCCCGACGGCCCGGGGGAGCAGGTAGCAGCCGCCGGCGTCGGGGATGATCCCGCGGCGGATGAAGACCTCGATGAGCTTGGCTCCCTCGGCCATGACCACCAGGTCACACGCCAGCACGAGGTTGGCGCCGCCGCCAGCGGCCGTGCCGTTGACCGCGGCGATCACCGGCTTCTCGCAGTCGAGGATCGAGGCGACGAGCCGCTGCCAGCCGCGCCGGATCATCCGCTGCACGTCGCCCAGCGCCCGCGCCGGCGCGTCGTCGGGGCGGGCCGGCTGGGGCTTCTGCGGACCGCCGAGGCCTGCGCCGGTACAGAAGTGGCGGTCGCCGGCGCCGGTGAGGATCACGGCCCGCACGCCGAGCGTGGCCGACAGCTCGTCGAACGTGTCCGACAGCGCGTCCCGCATGGCGGCGGTGAGCGAGTTGCCGGCGTCGGGCCGGTCGATGAGCACCGTGGCCACCCCGCGATCGTCGATCGACGCGCTGATGCCTTCGACGGCGTCTTCACCCATGGCGGCTACGTTACGAGCTGACACCAGTGTCAGTTCCCGAGGGGAGCGGCGCAGCGAGGGGGGCAGACGTGCGGTTGGGGTGGACGGAGGCCGACGAGACGTTCCGCGCCGAGCTCGTCGCCTTCCTCGACGCGCGCGTGCCGGCCGAGGCGACGGTCCGGCCCGGGTTCGGCTACGAGCCCGACGCCGGCATCCCGGCTTGGGCTCGCCGGTGGCAGGCCCTGCTCTTCGACCGGGGCTGGATGGTGCCCGGCTACCCGCCCGAGCTCGGCGGGCGCAACGCCACGCCGTCGCAGACGATGGTGTACCTCGAGGAGCTCAGCCGCCGGGGAGTGCCCCGCAGCCTCCACTTCGGCGGGTACGCGATCGTCGGTCCATCGCTCCTCGAGTTCGGCAGCGACGAGCAGAAGGAGCTCGTGCCGGCCGCGATCCGGGGCGACACCATCTGGTGCGTCGGTATGAGCGAACCCGGCGCGGGCAGCGACCTCGCCGGCCTGAGCACCCGGGCCGAGCGCCACGGCGACGTGTACGTCGTCAACGGGCAGAAGGTGTGGACGACGTACGCCGCCTTCGCCGACCGCTGCTTCCTCTACGTCCGCACCGACCCGACCGTGGCCAAGCACAAGGGCATCTCCGCCCTCATCGTCGACATGGCCACGCCGGGCATCGAGGTGCGGCCGCTGCGCCACCTCACCGGCGGCGCCGACTTCGCCGAGGTGTTCTTCACGGACTGCGAGGTCCCGGCCGCGAACCTCGTCGGGGCCGAGAACGACGGCTGGCGCATCACCACCGGCTCGCTGGCCCACGAACGGGGCGGCCTGTGGGTGGAGGGCGTCGGTCGGGCGCAGGTGGCGGTCGAGGAGCTCTGCGCGCTGGCCCGGCGACGCGGGCTCGACGGCGATCCCGGCGTGCGCCGCCGGTTGGCGCGGGCCCACCAGCGGGTCGCCTCGCTGAAGGCGCTGGGCTACCAGGGCTTCGCCGCCTTCGCCGGAGGCGGGGCCGCCTCCGAGCACAGCTACCTCAAGCTGGCGTCGTCGGAGCTCGGCAAGGAGCTCTACGAGCTGGGCATGGCGCTGCAGGGCCCGTGGGGCGCGGTGATCGATCCGGACATCGACGACGGCGGCCGCTGGCCGTACAGCTTCTTCGTGAGCTTCGCCTCGACCATCGCCGGCGGCACCAGCCAGATCCAGCGCAACATCATCGCCCAGCGCGTGCTCGGACTGCCCCGGTCCTGAGATGTCGGGGTCCGGACCGCCCCGGCGAAGTCCCCTCGCCGGGCCCCGGAATCGAATTCGAGACACAGGAAGGACCTGCGGCCCCATGACCGTCGACCACGAACCCGGTAGGTCCTGAGGCGATGGACTTCACCCTCACCGACGACCAGCGCGCCCTGGTCGACGCCGTGTCGTCGCTGCTGCGTCGTGCCTGCCCGCCCGCGCTCGTGCGGCAGGTGGCCGAGGGCGACCGCGCTGCGGCGCGGCTGAACGCGTTGGCCGACTTCGTGGCGGTGGGCGACGGACCCGTGACCGACCACGTCCTCGTCGCCGAGCAGCTGGGCCGGAACTGCGCCCCGGGGATGTGGTTCGTGGCGTCGGCCCTGGCGCTGCCCCTGCTGCGCGCCGCCGGCCACGAGCTCGCCGACGGCGTGGCCGCCGGTGAGCAGGTCGCGACCGTGGCTTGGGCCGGGGCGGACGGGCGCTGGTCCGTGCCGGCGGCGGCCGGTGCCGAGCGGACGTTCGTGCTCGACCTCGACCTCGCCGACGTGGTGGTCGTCGTGGGGCCCGAGGCCATCGGCACGGCCGACGCCGGCACCGCCGGCGCCCGCCGGATCGACTGGCTCGACCTCACCCGCACCGCCTGGACGATGACGCCGAGCGCGACGGCGACGACGCCCGTCGACGCCGGCACGCTCGGCTCGGTGCTGGCCCGAGCGACGGTCGTCCTGGCCGCCGAGCAGTGCGGCACGGCCCGCCGGATGTTCGACCTCGCCGTCGCCTACGCCAAGGAGCGCGTGCAGTTCGACCGGCCCATCGGCTCGTTCCAGGCGGTGCAGCACCTGCTGGCCGACCTCGCCCTCGACGTCGAGCGGGCCTGGTCCGTGGTGCAGTGGGCGGCCATGTGCCTCGACGAGCCGGGGGCCGCCGGCGTCGACGCAGCCCGGGCTCCGCACGTCGCCAAGGCGGCCGCCGCCGAGGCGGCCAGCCACGCCACGAAGACCTCGGCCCAGGTCCACGGCGGCATCGGGTACACGTGGGAGCACGACCTCCACCTGTGGATCCGGCGGGCGATGACCGGCGCCCACCTCCTCGGCACCGCCGACGAGCACCACGACCAGCTCGCCGCCCTTGTTCTCGACTGAGTTCTTCGCCGTCACTCGCTTCGCTCCGTTCCGGCGAGTTTCGTGGCCCTCGCTGCGCTCGGTCGTTGCGGTCCTCGGCCGACTTCGTCGCCCTGCGGCCGATGTCTGGGGGCTCCGCCCCAGACCCCCAGCGCCTCCGGCGGTCGACCGGCGCGGCGCGGCGCGGCGCGGCGCGGTTGTTCCATCCGCAGGTCCTGAGTTCTTCGCCGTCACTCGCTTCGCTCCGTGACCTGACATGATCGTCAGCTTCCGACGATCGAGGGGGACGGGGCGGTGGCCGAGACGACGCTGTACTTCGAGGACGTGAACGAAGGCGACACCGCGCCCGAGGTCCGCCACGAGCTCACCCGCACCGACCTCGTGCGCTATGCCGGCGCGTCGGGCGACTTCAACCCGATGCACCACGACGACGACAAGGCCACGGCCACCGGCCTGCCGTCGGTGTTCGGCCACGGCATGTTCTCGATGGGGCTGCTCGGGCGGGCCATCACCGACTACGTGGGCGTGGGCACCCTCAAGACCTTCAAGGTCCGCTTCACCAAGCAGACGTGGCCGGGCGAGACGCTGGTGTCGACCATCACCGTCACCGGCAAGCGCCAGGAGGGCGACGACGGCCTCGTCGAGCTCGAGGTGGCGCTGGCCAACGCCGACGGCGAGGTCAAAGTGGCGGGCTCGGCCTCCGCCGCGCTGCCCTCTCGCAGCTGAGATGAAGGGTGCCCGACCGCCCCGGGCGAAGCCCCTCGACGCGGGAACCCGCAATCGAGTGGAGACGCAGGAGGGACCTGCGGCCTCGGATCATCGCGCTCGGATCCGTCCGCAGGTCGTGAGCAGCACCACCGCCGCAGCGACTGCGGCCCCCGCCCACCACCCCTGACCGGTCCGCCCGGTCGCCGGCAGGCTGCCCGTCACCGCTCGGGCCCGGTC
>JACDCH010000204.1 GCA_013694495.1 Acidimicrobiia bacterium
GCGCCGACGGCGAACGGCACGAGCCCGGTGCGCCGGGCGACGGCGCGCGGGAGCGCGTTGCGGGCGCGGATGAGCGGGTGGGCGGCATTGTCGAGGGTGAGCAGCAATGTTCCGCCCGGGCGCAGCACCCGGCCCAGCTCGGCGAGCGACCGGTCGATGTCGGCTCCGTCGTCGAAGTGGTCGAGGGTGGACGTCGACAGGGCACCGTCGAAGGACCCGCGCCGGAACGGGAGCGATCGGGCGTCGGCGACGACCGCCACCGGGATCGCCGGCCGGGCGCGCCGGGCAGCCGCGGGCGAGATGTCGGTCCCCGTCCACGACGCGCCGGCCAGCGACGGGACGAGGGCCCGGTCGGGTTCGCCTTCCTCGAACACGTCGGTCTTCAACCAGCGCCCCGCCGGCGCCCCGACCCAGCGCCCGATCAGCTCGAGGTGCTCGCGCCTGGCCTGGTGCCGCCAGCCCGCCGGCAGGGCGTCGACCTGATGGGCCACCTGGTCCCAGTCCTCTTGCGGCACCCTCGTAGAGTGCTCGACGTGGCCACGGCGACGGGGACGTCCTCCGGTCGCGGCCCGGTGCTCGTGGCGGCGGCGGCCACCGCGGCTGCGGCCGGGCTCGTGGCGCACGACATCGGGGCGAAGAGCCTGTGGTACGACGAGGCGTTCACCGTCGGTCTCGTCGACCGCCCGCTCGGCGACGCGCTGTGGCGCATCGGCAACTGGGAGCTGATCCAGTCGCCGTACTACGTCGCCTTCCTGGCGTGGCACGAGCTCGGCAGCAGCGAGGCGTTCCTGCGGCTGCTGTCGGCCGGGTTCGCGGTGACCACCGTTCCGGTCGTGTTCGCCCTCGGTCGCCGCCTGGCCGACCCGTGGACCGGGGCCGTGGCCGCGGCCGTCGTGGCCGGGCACTCGCTGGTGGTGCAGTGGGGCCAGCAGCTGCGGGCGTACTCACTGGCCACGCTGCTCGTGGCCCTCGCCACGCTGCTGCTGGTGCGGGCCGTCGAGCGCCCGACCACCGGACGCAGCGTCGCCTACGCCGCCGTCGCCGCCCTCGCCGCCTACGCCCACGTCGTCGCCGCCCTCGTCGTCGTTGCCCACGCCCTCTCGCTGGTGGTGCTCCGCCCGGTGCCGTGGCGGGTCGTCAAGGTGGCGGCGCTCACCGGCGCGGTCCTCGTCGCGCCGCTGGCGTGGTTCGTGCTCACGCGCCAGGGCGACCCGCTCGACCACATCGGCGAGCCGTCCGGGCCCGAGCTGGTCTCCACCCTCGCCGACATCGCCGGCGGGGGCACCCGCCACCTGGTCGTGCTCGGCGGGCTCGCTGTGGTCGGCGCGGTCGTGGCCGCCGGCGTCACCCGCCGCCGGCCCGGCTCGCCCGAGGCGTGGCGGGCGGCGCTGCCCGTCCTGTGGCTGCTCGTCCCGGTCGTCGCTGTGGTCGGCTCGACCTACACGGTGAAGCCGTTGCTGCTCGCCCGCTACCTCGTCGTCGTGGTGCCGGCGCTGGCCCTCCTCGTGGCGGTCGCCGTACGACGGCTCCCGCGGGCCGTCGCCGCCGTCGCCCTGGTGGCCGTGGCGGTCGTGTCCCTCCAGGGGGTCGCTGACTGGTACGAGGTGGGCAGCTTCGAGGACTGGCGGACGGCGGTCGCCTCGGTCGAGGGGTCGGCCCGGCCCGGCGACCAGGTGGTGGTGCTCCCGGGTCGGGCTGTCGCTGCCGTGCGGTACTACGGGCCGGAGCTGCGGACCCTCTCGCCCGGGAACCTCGGTGCCGCCACCGGCGACCGACTGTGGCTGATCGACCGGTTGTCGCAGCGCGGGCCGGGACCGTCTGCGCCGCCGGGCTTCGACGAGCGGTTGGCGGAGGGCTACGTCCTGGTCGAGGAGCGCCGGTTCACGAACCTCGACGTGCGCCTCTACGAGCGCCCGTGAGCGACGGTCGCGCCCGCCAGCTGGTCGCGCTGGCCCGGCTGCGGCGGGAGCTGGCCCGCCGGCGCGGCGCCGGCACCGACGACCGGT
>JACDCH010000415.1 GCA_013694495.1 Acidimicrobiia bacterium
CCGCGTCGCCCAGGACCGCTACGAGGACACCGCCGCCGAGCTGCAGGCGGTCATCGCCGCGCAGACCAACGCCGAGGCCGAGCTCGCCGCCCTCGCCCAGCGCGACGTCGAGCTGACCGCGTCGATCCTGGCCCACACCCAGGCCCGCAAGGTCGCGGTCATCGACCTCGCCGGCGCCCGGGCCGTCCTGCGGGAGATCGCCGTCGGCACGTACATCCTCTCGGCGGACAACGACAACATCACCCGGACCCTCGATCTCCAGCACGCCCTGGAGCTGGGGGCGACGCAGGTCGCCAGCGCCAGCGTCCGCGAGGCCGTCGTGGCCGACGCGGCGGAGGCGGAGGCCCGCCTGGTCGCCGAGTCCGGCGCCGTCGACATCGCCCACGACGAGCGCCAGGCCACCCGGCAGCGGGTCGTCGAGGTCACCCAGGCCCGCGACCGAGCCGCCCTCGACCGGCTTCGGCTCACGAGCGACGTCGGCACGCGGCTCTTCGAGCTGGACCAGGTCCGGGCCACCTCGCGGGTGACCGGCACCGACTTCACGCTCGTCGCCCTCGACGCCTTCGTGCGGGCCGCGGGGGCGCGGGCCGGCGACTGCGCCGTGCCCTGGTGGGGCCTGGCCGGCATCAGCCGGGTGGAGGGCCGCCACGGCACCTACGGCGGCGGTTCCCTCCTGCCCGACGGCCAGGTCTCCCGGTCGATCATCGGCATCGCCCTCACCGGTGAGGCGGGCACGGCCGCCATCGGCGACACCGACGGCGGCGCCCTCGACGGCGACGGCGTCTACGACCGGGCCGTGGGCCCGATGCAGTTCATCCCCTCCACGTGGGCCCGGTTCGGCACCGACGGCGACCTCGACGGCGACATCGACCCGCAGAACATGTACGACGCGGTGGCGGCGGCGGCCGACTACCTGTGCCACAACCGGGTGGTGCGCACGGAGACCGACCTCCGCGCCGGCTACTTCAGCTACAACCACTCCCAGGTGTACGTCGAGACGGTGTTCGGCTACGCCGTCAACTACGCCGCCTTCCGGATCCCGCCGCCACCGCCGGCGCCGCCGGTGCCCGCCACCTACCCGCCTCAGGCCTGAGGAGCGGGCTCCCACCCGGCCTCGCCGGTGTCGACCGCGACGCCGACGTCGGCGGCCGCCACGGTCACCTCACCCGGGTCGATGCCGAGGTCGCCGAGCCAGCTCACGTAGGTCTGCGCCTCGTCCTGGGTCAACGATTCCCCGGCGGCGGCGAGGCTGAAGAGCCGGTCGTAGAGCGCCCACATCCGCTCGACCACGTTGGCGGTGGCGATCCGGGCGCGGAAGAGCTCGACCAGCTGGTCGCGCCGGTCGCTCGACGGCGCGTTGGCCGCCGCCTCGAGGAACTCCTCGTCGGCCGGCTTGCCGAAGACGAGGCCGTGGAACGACCACTCGTCGCTGCTGATCCCGGCTGAGGCGTAGGCCTCCTCGAGCCGGCGGAGGGGTTCGACCAGCCCGTCGTCGGCCGCGTCGCCGTCGCCGCTCTCGCCCTCGGACGGCTCAGGCGCCTCGGGCGCGACCCGCAGCGACTCGAGCCGCGACCGCCCGTCGGCGATCCATCCCTGGTAGCGCTCCTTCAACCAGGTGTCGGCGCGGTCCTCGGCGTCCATGTCGACCTGATGGTGGCCGCTCGACCCGACCTGCGGAATGTCCCTTCGGGCAGACCTTCGGGAGGCCTGGCACGCGGGCGGCGTCCCCGGCGTCGGTCGGCGCCCGTTGCCGGCCCTTCACCGGCCGTTTCGTTACGGTCGCGGCGTGACCGACTTCCGCAGTGTCGACGTGACGGCCGCCCTCTTCGAGTACGTCGTGGCCCACGGAACGCCCGTCGAGCCGGCCTACGAGGCCATCCGCGCCGACACCGTCGCCGCCGCCGAGTCGGCCGCCGGCATGCAGATCGGGGCTGACGAGTTCGCCCTTCTCACCCTCCTGGCCCGTCTGGTGGGCACGCGCACCGCCGTCGAGGTCGGCACCTTCACGGGCACGTCGGCGCTCGCCATCGCCCGCGGGCTCGAGGACGGCGGCCGCCTGCTGTGCTGCGACGTGAGCGAGGAGTGGACCGCCATCGCCAGGCGCCACTGGGACGCCGCCGGCGTCGCCGACCGCATCGACCTCGTGCTCGCGCCGGCCACCGAGACGCTGGCGGCCCTGCCCGCCGACACCGTCGTCGACTTCGCCTTCATCGACGCCGACAAGCCCTCCTACGTCGACTACTACGAGGCGCTCGTGCCCCGCCTCCGCCCGAACGGGCTGCTCCTGGCGGACAACGTGCTGTGGAGCGGCCGGGTCATCGACGCCGACGCTGACGACGCCAACACCGCCGCCATCCGCCGCTTCAACGACCACGTCGCCGCCGACCCCCGCTGCGAGGCGGTCATGCTCACGGTCGGCGACGGGGTCACACTCTGCCGCAAGCGCTGAGCCCGGCGCCCGCGCCCGGCGCCCGGCGTCGGCTGTCCGGTTCGTTCCGGTTCGTCCCCGGCGGGCCGAGCGTCGGTCCCATGACGGTCTCACCGCGGTTGTTGACACCGTGACAGTCCCGGCTTAGGTTGCCGCCGACGCCGTCCTTTGTGCCGGTTGTCACACCAACGGAAGCCCCGCTCGTCGGCCGGTTCGACCCGGAACGGCCAGGTGCGGTGCGCCGGCCACTCACGACACGGGGGGAATCCGTGGCTACACCTGCTCTGCTCCGCGCGCCTTGGCGCAAGGTCCTCGCCCTGCTCACCGTCTGCGCGTTCGGCGCGGCCGCCTGCGGAGGCGACGACGGCGGAGGCGGCAGCAGCAGCGACACCACGGCCCAGTCGGGGGCCGTCACGGCCACGACCGATCCCGCGGAGGCCGACCTCGAGCCGGTGCCGGGCGGCACGCTGCGCTACGGCCTCGAGGCCGACACCAGCACGCCGTGGACGCCGCAGAACTCGGTGTGCGCGATCTCGTGCCACATGATCATGCGGACCGTCTACGACACGCTCGCCCTCTACGACGAGAACGGCGACTACAAGCCGTACCTGGCCGAGTCGATCACGCCGAACGATGACTTCACCGAGTGGACGATCGTCCCGCGGGCCGGGGTCACGTTCCACGACGGCACCGCGCTCGACGCCGCCGCCATCTGCGACAACCTCACCCGCCACCTGGCCAGCGTCCTCACCGGGCGGGCCCTGCTGAACGTGGCCGACGAGCCCGACGGCGCTGGCCCGGTCGTCTCCGAGGACGGCACCGCCTGCGTCGTGCCCATGGTCGACCCGTGGGCCAACTTCCCCGTCTACCTCTCCGGCCAGATCGGCTACATCGCGTCGCCGACGTGGCTCGCCGCGGTCGACGCCGACCCGGCCCTCGCCACCCGGCCGGTCGGCACCGGGCCGTTCGTGTTCGAGAGCTACGACCCGGGCGGCACCTTCGCCGCCACCAAGAACCCGAACTACTGGCGGGCCGGTGAGGGGCTCCCCTACCTCGACCGGGTCGAGATGCGGGTGTTCGTCGACGTGCAGTCCCGCACCAACGCGCTGCTCGACGGCCAGGTCGACATGATCCACGTGTCGAACGGCGAGTTCATCGCGTCGCTGCGCGACGAGGACTCCATCGAGATGGAGGAGACCGACGCCTTCGGTGAGACGAACTACCTCCTCCTCAACAACCGCGACCCGGTCATCGCCGACGAGCGGGTGCGCCGGGCTCTCGCTCTCGCCACCGACAACGAGTCACTGTCTCGCGACCGCGCCGCCGGGGTGCACCCGGTGGCCAACGGCCCGTTCAGCCGCACGCAGGTCGGCTACCTCGAGGACACCGGCTACCCGGCGTTCGACCTGGCCGCCGCCACCGACCTCGTGGCCGAGTACGAGGCCGAGAACGGCCCCCTCACGATCACGTTCGACACCACGAACGACCCGTACAACGAGGAGACCAACCAGCTCATCGCGGCCAACTGGCAGGCGGCGGGCATCGACGTGAACATCAACACCGTCGAGCAGGGGTCGTTCATCGTCAACGCCCTCACCGGCAACTTCCAGGTGTTCGGCTGGCGCAACCACGGCGGCGTCAACCCCGACAGCCAGCGCATCTGGTGGCACAGCGAGACCGGCGACCTGGCCACGAACCCGCTGGCCCTCAACTTCGGTGGGATCAACGACCCGGACGTCGACGCCCAGCTCGAGATCCTCCGGCAGACCACCGACGACGCCGAGATCCAGGCCGCCGCCGAGGAGATCAACCGGATCTTCGCCGAGCGCGTCTACAACATCTGGAACACCTGGACGGTGTGGGGCCTTGCCCACACGCCAGCGGTCCACGACATCCAGGCGTTCACCTTCCCGGACGGCTCCCCCACGATCCCGGGCGCCGGCATCGCGGGCACGCACCAGATCGTCCAGATGTGGATCGCCCAGTGACGTCTCGCACCGCGGTGCGGGGAACAGGCACCGAGTAGTCGGCGCAGGGGAGGGTCGTGCGTCTCGTCATCCAGAAGCTGGTCCAGCTCGTGCTGGTCCTGCTCGCGGTCACGTTCCTCACGACCTTCCTCATGAGCCTCTTCCGGGGCGGCGACGACGCGATCCTGGCGTCGCTCCTGGGGCCCAACTTCGGCAACCCCGAGGCCGCCGACGCGATGCGCGAGCGGCTCCACCTCAACGAGAACGTCGTCAGCCGCTGGATCCTCTGGATGGGCGACGCCCTCCGCGGTGACTTCGGCCTCTCGGGCTCCAGCCAGCAACCGGTCGGCGCCATCATCTCCAGCAGGGTGTCGGTCAGCCTCGCGCTGGTCGTCTACGCCCAGTTGATTGCGCTCGCCATCGCCGTCCCGCTCGGCGTGCTCAGCGCCCACCGCCAGGGCACCCTCGTCGACCGGGCCGCCAGCACGACCGCGTTCGGCCTGCTGGCGCTGCCGAGCTACGTAGTGGCCTTGCTGCTGATCCTCATCTTCCCGTTCGGGTTCGGGATCTTCCCGGCCGTGGTGGACGACGACGTCGGCCCGTTCGACATCTACCAGTTGTTCCTGCCCGCCCTCGCCCTCGCGCTCGGGCTCGTCGCGGTCTACGTGCGGCTGCTCCGCACCGACATGATCGCCACGCTCCAGGAGGACTTCATCGGCATGGCCAAGGCCAAGGGCATGCCGACCCGGCACATCCTGCTGCGCCACGCGCTACGGCCCTCGAGCCTGAACCTGCTCACCACCATCGGCCTCAACTTCGGCAACCTCATCGCCGGCACGGTCGTCGTCGAGGTCCTGTTCAACATCAACGGGCTGGGCAAGACGCTGGTCTTCGCCGTCGCCCAGCGCGACCTGTTCCTCATCCAGGGCATCACCGCACTGGTCGCCGTCGTGTTCGTCATTGTGAACTTCCTGGTCGACTTCACCTACTCCGCCCTCGACCCGAGGATCCGCCGTGGCTGAGACCCTGACCATCGGCCAGGCCATCGAGGTCGAGAGCGCAACCGGCGTCGTCGACGACGGCCGCTCGAGCAACAAGCTCGGCCTGTCGTTCTGGATCGCCGTCGGCGTGCTCGGCCTCGTCGTCGGCGGCTGTCTGCTCGAGCCGTTCCTGCCCCTCCCCGACTTCCGGCTGCCGGCCCCGGGCGTCGGCTCGAAGCAGCAGTTGTTCTCCGCCGAGCACTGGCTCGGCACCGACAACCTGGGCCGCGACAACCTCTCGCGCATCCTGCACGGCGGGCGCACGTCGCTGTTCATCGCCCTTTCGGTGACGACGCTCGGCTTCATCGGCGGGGGCCTGGTCGGCCTGCTGGCGGGCTACTTCCGGGGCTGGGTCGAGCGGATCCTGATGGCGATCGTCGACATCTTCCTCGCCTTCCCGGCGCTCGTCTTCGCTCTGGCCCTGGTGTCGATCATCGCCGGCGAGGAGGGCGCCACCGTCAGCTCCGTCATCATCAGCCTCTCCGTGCTGTCGGTGTCGCCGCTGGCCCGCATCACCCGGGCCACGACGCTCCAGTTCGCCCAGCGGGAGTTCGTCACCGCGGCCAAGTCGCAGGGCGCCCGGCATACACGGATCATCATGAAGGAGATCCTCCCGAACGTCCTGCCGCCGATGGCGTCGTTCGCCCTCGTCGTCGTCGCCATCGTGATCGTGGCCGAAGCAGCGCTGAGCTTCGTGGGCGCCGGGCTCCCCGACATCGACTACCCGACCTGGGGGAACATGATCGCCGCCGGCCAGGCGTCGCCCAACGCGCTCCGCGACCACGGCTCGGTGGCGCTCACACCGGCGGCCGTCCTGTTCGTCACCGTCCTGTCGCTCAACCTCATCGGCGACAAGCTCCGTCAGCGCTTCGACGTCAAGGAGTCGGGCGTCTAGATGAGCTTCGACCTCACTCGCTTCGCTCCGTTCGGTCGAGATGTTCCGCCCTCGCTCCGCTCGGATCGATCCGGTCCTCGGCCGACTTCGTCGCCCTGCGGCCG
>JACDCH010000218.1 GCA_013694495.1 Acidimicrobiia bacterium
CCGCCGACGCCGTCGCCGGCTCCGGTGCGGCCCGCCCCGCCGGAGGTGGCTCACCATCGACTGGCCGGCGCGACGGCCACCACGGCCGGCGTCGCCGCCGAGGCCGAGGCCCGGGCCGCCGAAGACGCGCTCGGCCGCTTCGCCTACCGACGAACTGGGGGCAGTTGTCGCGCCTATTCACCCCATTGCTGCCCCCGGTTGCGGGTGGGTGAGGGTCGGGACGGGCGGGACGGGCGGGACGGGCGGGACGGGCGGGGGTCAGCTCGGGAGCTTGCCGCGCTGGCAGACTTGGCCGATGGCGACGTCGGGCCGGATCCGATGGACCACCGTCACGCTCGACTGCGCCGACGCCGAAGCGCTGGCGCGGTTCTACGCTGCGCTCGTCCGCTGGGAGATCACGGCTCGGGACGGGGCCGGATGGGTGCAGGCCAGTGACCCGCACGGCGGCGTCGGCCTGAACTTCCAGGCCGAGCCCTCCTACGAGCCGCCGACGTGGCCCGAGCAGACCGGACGTCAGGCGAAGATGATCCACTTCGAGCTCCTCGTCGACGACCTCGGCGCCGCCGTCGACCAGGTCGTGCGGTCCGGCGGCCGCGAGGCGCCGCACCAGCCCCCCGATCGGGACCCCACGCGGCTCCGGGTGATGCTCGACCCCGCCGGCCACCCCTTCTGCCTCTTCGTCGACGGCGAGTAGCGCTGGGCGGCGCCCGTGCTCGACCGAACAAGTCTGTTGCGCCGGCAGAGGCCGGCGGGCGTCACTCGTCCCAGTCGGCTGCGGTCATCCCGTCGGCGTGACCGGCGGGCCACTGGACCAGCTCGATCCGGTTGCCGTCCGGGTCGACGACGAACGTCGTCCGGAACTCGCCGGAGCCGGCGGGGGACGTGGGCTCCTCGACCTCGATGCCGTGGGCGGCGATGGCCTCGATCGTGGCGTCCAGGGACTCGACCTGGATGACGAAGTGGCTGAGGCCGTTGCCGGCGACGACGTCGGCTCGATCCGGGTCGTGCACGAGCTCGATGGTGACGAACTCGTCGCCCGGGAGCTTGAGCATCGTCAGGTGGCCGGTGCCGGTCTCGGGCACGGTGCCGACGACCGCGTAGCCGAGGGCGCCGTAGAACGCGAGGGCCCGCTCTCGATCCGCCACCCGCAAGCCGAAGTGCAGCGTCCTCATCGGTCCTCCTGCCGCGACCGGTAGACGTGGATCGCCGTCCCGCTCGGGAACGTACGGCCTCGAGGAGGTCGCCGACCAGCCCGTCCCGTGGCCGATCACGACCGGGTGGATCGAATGAGCAGCGCAACCCCTCTGGCCTGCGACGATGCGCGAAACGCTTGAGATCATTGACGCTTTTGCTGACCACCGTCGACCACCGCGAACCCCCGCCGACTCCTGTCTGACACCCAGCGACGGCCCAGACGGCGCTCGCAACAGCCGTCGCCATCCGTGACGGTCAGGCCGGTCGGGCCATCGCGCTGAGGGGAACAGCCCACAACCGATCACCCAGTGGCAGCACCTGGTCGCCGAGGTGGACGACAACCCCGACGCGGAAGCGGTCCCCGAGGCGGTCTCGGAGCGTCGCCAGATGGCGGGCGTCGTTCGGGCGAGGCGATGAAGTGGACTTCGCCTCGACGCCGGCGACCTCGCCGCTGCGCCGGTCCTCGAGCACGGCATCGACCTCGACGCCGTTCCGGTCGCGGAAGTGCAAGACGGCGACCGACCGGTCTGCCCATGCGACCTGCTTGTGCAGCTCGCCGATCACGAAAGTCTCGAAGAGGCGACCGAGGCCCTCACCGGGTTGCGAGAAGGCGGCAGGCGCCGCCCCTGTCAGAGCGGCTGCGAGTCCAACGTCGGAAACGACGACTTTCGCATGACGCTTGGCCCGGGTCGTGGCGCTGGTCGCCCATGCCGGGATCACCGTGACCAGGTGCAGAGCCTCGAGCAGTGACACGTGGCGGCTGGCGGTCTCACGCGACACGTCGGCGTCGCGGGCGACGTCTGCGATCACCAGTTCGCCGGCAGACCTGGCCGCGAGCAGGCGGAGGATCCTGCGAAGGCTGGCCTCGTCGCGCACCTCGGCCAGCGGGCGAAGCGCCTCGCGGGTGACCACGTCGGCGACGTAGTTGTCGAACCACCGATCGCGGATTCTCGGCGCCAATGCTTCGGTCACGACCTCGGGGTACCCGCCGGTGACCATGAGCTCCACCGCATCGGGTCGGCTGAGCTCGAACGGCGGCGGGCCGGGCCACGCACCGGGGTCGAACAGGGCGTCGACGAAGCACTCCTGCACACCCCAGCGCTCGCCGAGCGACAGGGTCCGAAGCTCGAGCCGGCCCGCTCGCCCAGCGAGGGTCTCGACGGGGCCCTTGGCCGCCGAGTAGCTCGACGAACCAGTCAAGATCAGCTGACCGCGCGTTCGATCCCCGTCGGCCCGACGTTTCACCGCGAGGAGGAAGTCCACGCCCGCTCGCTGGTACTCGTCGACCCCGGCGGGCCTCGGCAACGCATCGAGGAAACCAACTGGATCCTCGAGCGCACTCGCCAGCGTTGCCGGGTCGTCAAAGGTCCGTCGCGCCGCGCGCGGAAGCGGAGCCTGCCGTTCGACCAGCGTGGTCTTCCCGGCCTGGCGGGCCCCCTCGATGATCACCAGCCGGAACCCGGCCAGCAGTTCGCCGAGGACGCGCCCGGCGCTTCGATCGATCACGCCTCAGACTCTACCTTGCATATCGCTGAATATCTATCTTACAGAACGCTGACGGCATGGATGGCAGGATGCTCACAGTTGCGATGACCATCTCGCCGATTCGATCCTCCGGGAGTCGCCGCGGGTGACCACCAGCACCAGACGCCGCTTATCCTCGGCCTCGGTCCACCGGAGCGATGCCGGTGCTCACCTGGATCGTGGTCGCACCGGTCACGCGCACGGTGCGGCGGATCCCGACCGAGGCGCCGCTCGGCGCGTCGGAGGGTCTTCGAGATCCTGGACCGACACGCCGGATCGCTCGCTCGCGCCCGCACGTGGACGACGAGCGCCCGCCCACTGCGCCTCGTGAGCGAGGAAGCCGAGAGGCCAAAGGATCTGGACGATGCCTCTGTCCCAGGTGAGGTGGGCGAACGTCTTGTTGATGCCCGGTAGGCGGCCACGGAGGCGACGGTCGAACTCCTCGTCCTCGGGCCACCAGTCGCGCCGGAGGAAGTCGCTCGGCTTGATGTCGTCCGCCCGGTGCCGGCCTGTGAAGTGACCACAGCAGAAGTTGACGACGCAGCGGTAGTGCGCCAAGCCAGCCTCGAGCAGCGCGTTCTGCAACGAGTTGCGCTGACCCGGCACCGCTGCGAGATCGTGGGCGGCGGAGATCGTGGACATCCACTCGTAGGCGACGTGGCCGGCGCCGTCGTCGAGCTCTCGGGTCATCCCTGACGGTCTACTGCCGATCGGCGGTAAAGCGGCGACTGCGTCAGGCCGCACGGGGAAGCCGTCGTCACTGCCGCGCACTGACGCCGGCCCCGTCAGCGCCGGCGTGCCCGCCAGATCTCCTCGACCGGCCACCGTCGACCCCACGGGGCGCTGACGTCCTGCTTGTCCGCGGCGCCGTCAGGCGCATGCAACTCGACGAGATCGAGGACCTCGAAGCCGCTCGTCCGCAGGAGGCGGAGCATCTCGTCGCGCGGCGGACGCGGATGGTCAGGCCGAAGGGCAGCGTGAGCGGAGCAGTTCGATGACCTCCACGCTCGCCTTGCCCGCCGCCAGCCGCTTCGCCTCGAACGCGATGTGGCGGCCGTCGCTCAGGTCGAGGTCCATACGCACCGTGATCTTCCCCTCGGTCACCGAGGCCCCGGTGACATCGTTGTAGGCGGCCCGGACGAGCGGGTCGCCCTTCGGCTTGCCCATCATGCTGGCCTTTGTGATGGCGAACCCGGCGGGGCCGACGCCGAGCCACGCCGTCTGGCCGATCTGCACGTCGCTCTGCGCACCCTTCGATCCCCTCCCGGCGATGACCGCCCCGGCCACGCCGCCGACGCCGCCGGCGATCTGACCCGCCGCCCCACCCGGGCGCATGATCGGGCACGCGGCCTCGATCGGCTCGCCGAGCGCGCTGGTCATGTTCGTCGCGTACTTGTCCTTGCCTGCCATGACTGCCTCCTGGTCCCGTCCGGTCCGCAGATGATGCCCCACATCCGCCCTGCGGGTGGCGATGTCCGGCGACCCGACGGAGCCGCCCATGGGGTAGCCGAACCCGACGCCATGCTCATGCACGGAGCCCCGGCGGGGTCATGGCCAAGGCTCCGTCGCGTCCGCCGATCTGCACCCCACGCGAGCAGGTGGCGACGCTCGACACGACCGCCCTCTAGAAAACCCTCGCGCCTCGAGGATCCCATCGGGGGTTACGAGCTCCCGTCGGACGCCGTGCTCACTCACCCGGGCATCATGTGCGGGGGTGGTGAGTGACGGTCAACGGGCAGCGCCTCAGCCGCTCCTCGCTTGAAGTTTCACTACATCGGTTGCCGCTTCGTCGCGTTCGCGACCATCCAGCCGACCGCCCACGCACATCCGCCGCAGGCGTAGCCGATGTACGCCTGCCAACCGAAGACCGGACTTATGAACACCTCCCAGGCCCACTCCCACGCGGAGTCAGGGAAGCTGTCCCGGAACCTGTCAAGGCCGGTGAGACATTTGGTCATGCGGATTGGATGACTGCTTCTCGGCTGGGTTCGTTGATCCAGGCGACGGTGGGCAGTCGGGGTGGTTCGGGTCGGCGGTGCCGGAACCGGG
>JACDCH010000228.1 GCA_013694495.1 Acidimicrobiia bacterium
CCGGTGACCCTCGAGCGGAGGCCACCCGCCTGGCCGAGGAGCTCGGCGCGGACGTGGCGGTCGACGCCGAGGCGGCGGAGCGGGCCGTCCGGGAGCGGGTCGCCGCCGGCCGGCGGGCCATGGCGTCCGGCGATGCCGACGACAATGCCCTCCTCGCCCGCGCCGCTGCGATCCGCCGCGCGGCCACCGCCTCACCGCCCCTCGGCGACGACGAGGTCGAAGAGCTGCGCCGGGTGGCGGCCGACGTCCTGCGGGCAGGGCGCATCAAGGCGCACACCGTGGCGCGCTTCGCCGAGACGCTGCAGGCCAAGGTCGCCGCGTCGAGCGGGGTCGCGCTGCACCCCTCGGCGGTCCTGGCGGCCGCAGCAGCCGTCACCGACGCCGAGGCCGCGGTCACCCGGGCCCAGCAGGCCATCGCCGACCTCGGGCCCGAGCCGCCCGATCCCACCGACGCGACGGACGGGCCCGGCGGGTCCGACGATCCCCTGCTCGACGAGCCAGGCGCTGCGGCCGACCCGGTGCTACACCGCCCGCGCCAGGTCTTCGACGAGCGGGGTCTCGAGCGGCGCCGCTACCGGCTCCGGGCCCTCAGCCTGCTGTCGCTGTTCGCCGGGCTCGGCATCGTGGCGTTCGCGTCGGGCGTGGCGCCGGTCGTGGGTGGCGGCCTGATCGCCGTCGGCGTGCTCCTCGCGGCGCTGACCCTGGTCGGGGGCCACCGGCGAACGGACAAGGCGTCGGCTGACCGGGCCGACGTCGAGGGGAACCTGGCCAACCTCGAGGCGGTCTTCGGCGGCAGCCGCGCCGGCCACGTCGACGCGGCCGACGCCGGCGGCGACGACGGGGCCGGGCGCACGGCACCGGACGTCCACACCAGCGGCGTCGATCACCGGCGCTCGGCGCGGATCGAGCGACGGGTCGTCGTGGACGCCGCCCGCGAGGAGGCCGAGGAGCGGGTCCGGGTGGCGCGGGTCCGCTGGCACCAGCTCGCCGGCCCCGACGCCGACCCGTACGACCCCGACGCGGTGGTCAAGGCCCACGACCCGCAGCTCGCCTACAGCGAGAATGCGGCCGAGTCGTCACCGACCGTGCGCACCGTCGCCGCGTTCCACCGCAAGACGCAAGCCCGGTGGCGCGTCCTGTGGGCTGCCGCCGGGCGCGACGAAGCGCCCGACCCCGAGCACCTCGAGGCCCAGCTCGACGAGCTCCTCGGTGCGCACCGCGCCACCATGGCCGACGCCGCCCGCCTGGACGAGGCCGAGGAGCGCCGGGCCGCCGCCGTGATCGCGCAGCGGCCGCTCGTGCTCGTCGAGCCGTCGACGTGGTGGGAACCCGGTCGGCTCGACCAGCTCCTCACGTCGTTGCCGCCCGGGGGCGACGTGGTGATCGTGGAACGGGCCCGGCGCACCGGGCGGGACGACGGCCCCGACGACGGGAAGGGCTAGGAGAAGCTCTGGCCGCAGCCGCAGGTGCGCTGGGCGTTGGGGTTGTTGATCGAGAACCCGGCCTGCTGCAACCCGTCCTTGTAGTCGAGCGACGCGCCCTCGAGCAGCTGCGCGCTCGACGGGTCGACGACGACCTTGACGCCGTCGTAGTCGACTTCGATGTCGTCGACCGCCTTGTCGCTGTCGAAGAACATCTCGTAGGAGAACCCGGAGCAGCCGCCGGGCCGGACGGCCACGCGCAGGGCCAGGCCCTCCTCGCCCTCGGACTCGATGAGGTCCCGCACTTTGATGACGGCGGTGTCGGTGAGCGTGATCACGGAGGCCAGCCTAACGGCCCTCGCGACCGGCGGCACCCTCGTCGGGCCCGGCGGTCGTCAGGCCGGCTCGACCAGCGTGACCCGGCACGGGTGCCGGTCGACGAGGGTGGCGAAGCCGGCGACCTCGGCGCCGCCCAGGCCGTCGACGAACCCGGTCACCAGACCCCGGTGCAGGGCGCAGACGAGGTCGGGGTTCGCCTCGGCCAGCTCCCGGAACGGGCAGTGGGTGAACCCGACCGTCGTGCTGCCGTCGACGTCGTCGACCCGGGCAGGATCGAAGCCGAGGCGGGACAGGAGCCCGACGAGCGCTTCGGTGCAGGAGCCCCCCGGCCGAGCCGCGGCGGCTTCGTCGGCGCCTTGGGCATACCCGGCGGCAGCAGCGTCGGCCGGTGAGGCGCCCGAGCGGGCGGCCGTGCCGAGCAGCATCCGGGCCAGCATCGGCGACGCGGGCGGCTCCAGGCCGAGCGAGGGGGCGTCGACGGCGAGCGAGTAGCGGTGCTGAGGCCGGCCCGGGCCGCCGGTGTGGTCGACGGCGACGTCGAGGAGACCGACCTCGCGCATCCGCTCGAGGTGGGGGCGCACGGTGTTGACGTGCAGCGCCAGCGAGTCGCTGATGGCGGCGGTGGACAGCGGCACCGGCGAGCGGGCGAGCTCCAGGTAGATGGCGTAGCGGGTGTTGTCGCCCAGCGTCTTCAGCAGGTCGAGCCGGTTCGGCTCCTCGGCGGGCACGCACCCGAGTTTAGACGGCTTTCGCCGGTAGTATCGGCGGCCGTGACGCCCGCTCCCGACCAGGTCCTCGATGCCCTGCGCGGCGTGATCGATCCGGAGCTGGGCAGTGACGTCGTCGAGCTCGGGATGGTGCGGGCGGCGGTGCCCCACGACGACGGCACCGTCGTCGTCACGCTGGCCCTGACGACGGCGGGCTGCCCGCTGCGGGCCCAGCTCCAGCGCGACGTGCGGGCCCGGGTCGGGTCACTCCCCGGCGTGACCGCCGTCGAGATCGTGTGGGACGAGATGACGCCCGACGAGAAGCGCTACGCCATGGAGCGGGCCCGGTTCAACATCGCCCAGCGCGACGAGAACAGCTCGGTCGGCCCCAACACCAAGGTGCTGGCGGTGTCGTCGGGCAAGGGCGGCGTCGGCAAGTCGTCGGTCACGGTCAACGTCGCCGCCGCCCTGGCGGCCCAGGGCCACACCGTCGGCATCCTCGATGCCGACATCTGGGGCTTCTCGGTGCCGCGGATGCTCGGCGTCGAGGGCCCCCTCGCCGTGCGCAAGCAGGGCCAGCACAAGCTGATGGTCCCCGTCGAGCGCAAGGTCGGCGAGGGCCTGCTGCGGATCGTCTCGATGGGGTTCCTGTCGGACGAGCAGGACGCGCTGATGTGGCGCGGGCTCGTGCTCAACCGGGCCGTGCAGCACTTCCTGCAGGACGTCGACTGGGGTGACGACCTGGCCTACCTCCTGCTCGACATGCCGCCCGGCACGGGCGACGTGCAGATGGGCGTGGCCAAACTCGTGCCCCGCACCGAGGTGATGGTGGTCACGACGCCCGCGCTGGGCGCCCAGAAGGTGGCGTCGCGTGCGGTGTCGATGGCCCGCAAGAGCTTCCTCCGGGTCGCCGGCGTGGTCGAGAACATGAGCGCCTTCACCTGCGACCACGGCACCAGCTACGCCCTCTTCGGCGAGGGCGGCGGGGCGGAGCTGGCGGCCGAGGCCGGAGTGCCACTCCTCGGTCAGGTGCCGCTCGAGCCCGGCGTCGCCCTCGGCGGCGACCGCGGCACGCCGATCGCGCTGGGCGAGGGGCCGGCAGCCGAGGCGTTCCGCGCCATCGCCCAGAAGCTCGTCACCGACACGATCCCGCCGGTCGACCTCGCCGGCTGCAGCGCCCGCATGCTCTCGGCGGTCGATGAGGCCCTGCGGGTCGCCGACCAGGGCGCCTGAGCGGCGGTC
>JACDCH010000251.1 GCA_013694495.1 Acidimicrobiia bacterium
GGGGAACCCGGCGCCGTTCAGCGCGGTCGTGCGGCTGCCCGCCCACGGCGTGCACGTGGCCTCGGCGTCGCCCGAGCGCTTCCTCCGGCGCGACGGCGACGCCGTCGAGTCGCAACCGATCAAGGGCACGGCGGCCACGCCCGACGGCTTCCTGGCCAAGGACCGGGCCGAGAACGTGATGATCGTCGACCTCGTGCGCAACGACCTCGGTCGGGTGTGCCGCTACGGGTCGGTGACCGTGCCGTCGCTGCTCGCCGTCGAGCCCCACCCCGGGTTGTTCCACCTCGTGTCCACGGTGCGGGGCACCCTGCGCCCCGGCACGGGCTGGGCTGCAGCCATCGACGCCACGTTCCCTCCCGGCTCGGTCACCGGCGCCCCGAAGCTCGCTGCCCTCGAGCAGATCGCCCAGCTCGAGCCCGCCAGCCGGGGCGTGTACTGCGGGGCCGTGGGCTGGGTCGACGCCGACGCCGGCTCCGGCGACCTCAACGTCGCCATCCGCACGTTCTGGTTCGCCGACGGCGAGGTCCGGTTCGGCACCGGCGGCGGCATCACGTGGGACTCGACGCCGGAGGGCGAGTGGGAGGAGACCGAGCTCAAGGCCCGCAACCTCATCCGGGTCGCCAGCGCGGCCGCCGCGCCGGTGGCGGCGGCGCCTCGATGAGCCGGGCCACGGCCTGGCGCGGGGCCGGGCTGGTCGACCCCGAGCTCGCCGGCCTCCCGCTCGACGACCGGGGCTTCCTCGTCGGCGACGCCTGCTTCGAGACCTGCAAGGTGGTCGCCGGCCGCCCCTTCGCCCTCACCCGGCACCTGCGGCGCCTGGCCCGCTCGTGCGCCGCGCTCGGGATCGCCATGCCCGACCCCGCGCTGGTGCGGTCCGCGGTGGTGGCGACGGTCGGGGCCAACGAGCCGGGCGTCGGCCGCCTCCGCATCACCGTGACCGCCGGCCGGGGCCCGCTGGGGCCGCACCGGGCGGGGGGTCCGTCGACGCTGGTCGTGCTGGCCGGCCCGCCAACCGTCCACGAGCCGACCACGGCCGTGGCCCTCGCCCCGTGGGTGCGCAACGAGCGCTCCCCCATCGCCGGGGTCAAGTCGACGAGCTACGCCGAGAACGCCGTCGTGCTGGCCTGGGCCCGGGAGCGGGGCTGCACCGAGGCGCTGCTGGCCAACACCCGCGGCGAGCTGTGCGAGGGGGGCGGCTCGAACGTGTTCGTGGTCCTCGACCGCCGCTTGGTGACGCCCCCGCTGTCGTCGGGCTGCCTCGCCGGGGTCACCCGCGAGCTCGTGCTCGAGCTGCCCGGCGTCGGGATCGAGGTCGAGGAGCGGGCGGTGCCGATGACCGAGCTGGCCCGCGCCGCCGAGGCGTTCCTCACGTCGTCGACCCGCGACGTCCACCCCGTGCACGCCCTCGACGGCCGGACCCTGCCCGCCCCCGGTCCGGTCACCGCCGCCGTGCAGGCCGCCTGGCGGACGCTCGTCGCCACCACCGACGACCCCTGATCGCGCCGCCGGCTCAGCCGGTGACGTCGGCCACGAGCCAGAGGCCGTCGGGCGACCAGCGGAGGTTGCCGAGCACCAGCCCGGGCTCAGCGGAGGTGGACGACGTCGCCGGCGGCGAACGTGCGCCGCTCGCCGTCGTCGGTCTGCACGACGAGGCGGCCGGCGTCGTCGATGTCGACCGCGACGCCTTCGACGTCGTCGGCGCCGAGCTCGATCCGCACGTGGCGGCCCAGCGTCGCCGAGCGCGCCCGCCAGGCATCGAGCAGCACGCCTCGCGGCTCGGCCTCGTCGTAGCGCTCGCCGAGCCGCTCGAGGAAGGCGGCGAGCACGGCGTCGCGGTCGACCGGCGCGCCGGTGAGGTGGTTGAGGGCGACCAGCCGGTCGGCGAGCTCCTCGGGCACCTCCTCGGGCCACGTGCAGTTGACGCCGACGCCGACGACGACGGCCACCCGCTCGGTCGGCGGCGGGGCGGACCACCCGCCGGCCGCGGTGGAGCGGGCCGGCCAGTCGGCCTCGGCCAGGATCCCGGCCAGCTTGCGGCCCGACGGCGGACCGTCCGGGCTCTCGACCACGAGATCGTTCGGCCACTTCAGGTGGGGCCGCACGCCGGTGACCGCCTCGATGCCCTCGGCCATGGCGAGTCCGGTGACCACGGTGACGGCGTCGGCGTAGGCGGCGGTCGGGCGCAGCAGCACCGAGAGGAGGAGCGACGCGCCCGGGGGCGCCGTCCACGAGCGACCGAGCCGGCCCCGCCCGGCCGTCTGGTGGTCGGCCACCACGACGATCCCCTGCGGGGCGCCGTCACGGGCCAGCGAGAGCACGTCGGCGTTGGTCGACTGCGTCTCCGCCACGCGCCGGACGTCGAAGCTGATCACGCGTTCACGAGCCGTTTCGGGTCGCCTCGGGCACGGCCCGTATGTTTACCGGCCGTGTTCTCGAAGGTCCTGATCGCCAACCGGGGCGAGATCGCCGTCCGGGTCATCCGCGCCTGCAAGGACCTCGGGGTGGCCACTGTCGCCGTGTACTCCGAGCTCGACCGCGACGCCCTCCACGTACGCCTCGCCGACGAGGCGTACGCCCTCGGCGGCCAGACCGCAGCCGAGAGCTACCTGAACACCGACAAGATCCTCGAGATCATCGAGGCGTCCGGCGCCGAGGCCGTGCACCCGGGCTACGGGTTCTTCTCGGAGAACACCGACTTCGCCCGCGCCATCACCGAGCGGGGCGTCACGTTCATCGGCCCGCCACCCGAGGCCATCGAGATCATGGGCGACAAGGTGTCGTCGCGCATCGCCGCCCAGGAGGCCGGCGTCGAGGGCGTGCCCGGCACCACGCAGTTCCTCGAGTCGGCCGACGAGGTCGTGGCCTTCGGCGAGGAGTTCGGGTGGCCGGTGGCCATCAAGGCCGCCTACGGCGGCGGCGGCCGGGGCATGCGGGTCGTGCAGTCGGCCGCCGAGGCGGCCGGCGCGCTCGAGTCGGCGCAGAGCGAGGCGCTCAAGGGCTTCGGCCGGGCCGAGTGCTACGTCGAGCGCTACCTCACCTGGCCCCGGCACGTGGAGATGCAGGTGTTCGCCGACACCCACGGCAACGCCGTGTGGCTCGGCGAGCGCGACTGCTCGGCGCAGCGGCGCCACCAGAAGCTGGTGGAGGAGAGCCCGGCGCCGGCCTTCCCCGACGAGGTGCGCCAGGCCATGGGCGAGGCCGCCGTGAAGGTGGCCAAGTGCTGCGGCTACGTCAACGCCGGCACCGTCGAGTTCCTCTTCCAGGACGGCGAGTTCTTCTTCCTCGAGATGAACACCCGGCTCCAGGTCGAGCACCCCGTCACGGAGCTCGTCACCGGGCTCGACCTCGTGGCCGAGCAGCTCCGGGTGGCGGGCGGTGAGCCGCTGTCGTTCACCCAGGAGTCGGTGCGGGCCGGGGTGCGGGGCCACGCCATCGAGATCCGGATCAACGCCGAGAACCCGACCGCCGGCAAGTTCATGCCGTCGCCAGGGCGCATCAGCGCGCTCGTGCCGCCGCAGGGGTTCGGCATCCGCTGGGACGGCGGCTACGAAGCCGGCGACGAGGTCAGCCAGTTCTACGACAACCTCGTCGGGAAGCTCGTCGTGTGGGGCCTCGATCGCGACGTGGCCATCGCCCGCGCCATCCGAGCGCTGAAGGAGCTGCGGGTCGAGGGCATCCACACCACCGTCCCGGCCGACCTCGCCATCCTCGAGCACCCCGACTTCGCCGCCGCCGAGCACTCGACGAAGTGGGTGGAGGACACCCTCGACCTCAGCGCCATCACGTCCGACGCCGCCGGGCGCGCGAGCGGTGCGCCGGCGGCCGAGGAGGGCGAGGCGCCCAAGGTCCAGCGCGACGTCGACGTCGAGGTCAACGGCAAGCGCTTCTCGGTGAAGCTCTGGGTGCCCGACGTGCCCGTGGCCGTCGTGGCCGGCGCCGGCGCCGGCGGCGCGGCGGGGTACCTCAGCCAGAAGCCGGAG
>JACDCH010000257.1 GCA_013694495.1 Acidimicrobiia bacterium
GCCTCGGCCCGGGCCTCGAGTCCGACGCGGACGACGGCGGTGACGGCCTCGACCCAGCTGTCGTCGTCGAGGCCCCCCGGCGCGACCCGCCCCGCCTTCGCCGTCGCCGCTGCCGAGCCCATGCCCCAACCGTAGCGAGGCAAGGCCGTCAAGGCAAGGGCGTCAAGCATCTCCAGTCGATGCTGGAGGGAGCTCGAGCACGACCCGGACGCCGAGGAGGCGGATCGGGCGGCCGGGCTCGAAGCGGCCCAGCACGGCGCCGGTGAGTTCTGGCGCGCCGCACCGTCTACACATCTTGCAACCGACCCCCCGAGGGAGCTGGCGATGAGCCTTCCGAAGATCGTGACGCAGGAGGAGTGGGAGACCGCTCGGCGGGCGCTGCTCGCCAAGGAGAAGGAGCTGACCAAGGCCCGCGACCGGCTCAGCACCGAGCGCCGTGAGCTGCCGATGGTCGAGGTCGCGAAGCTCCACGAGCTCGAGGGCCCGGACGGGCCGGCGTCCCTCCTCGACCTGTTCGAGGGCCGCCGGCAGCTGATCGTGTACCACTTCATGTTCCACCCCGACTGGGAGGACGGCTGCCCGAGCTGCACCGCCGGCACGTCCGAGCTCTCGGCCGGCTTCCTCGACCACCTGCACACGCGCGACACCAGCTACGCACTGGTGTCGCGCGCCCCGCTCGAGAAGCTCGAGCGCTGGAAGGCCGAGCAGGGCTGGCAGATCCCCTGGTACAGCACGAACGACGGCGACTTCAGCTACGACTTCGGGGCGACGATCGACGCGTCCCGGGGCTACGACGAGTTCAACTACCGCACGCTCGACGAGTACGCCGCCATGGGCCGCGAGAGCATGAAGACGTCCGAGCAGCCCTACGACATGCCGGGCCGCACGTGCTTCCTGCAGGACGACGGGAGCGTGTTCCGCACCTACTCGGTGTACGCCCGCGGGCTCGAGAGCACGGGCGGGTCGTACTACTTCCTCGACCTCACGGCCCTGGGCCGCCAGGAGGACTGGGAGGACCCGAAGGGGCGGGCCGCCCTCGAGCGCGGCAACGCCCCCGACTTCGCCACCTGAGATGAAGGGGTCCGGACCGCCCTGCGGACAAGGTCGGCGCCGACCTCCGCCGCTAACCTGACCCGAGGGTCAAGCCGAAGAGGGGGATCCCATGCCGAGCGATCGCGCACCGCACGCCTTTCCCGAGTTCGCCTCCGTCGAGGACGAGCGCCGCCACCGCAAGCAGCGCCTGGCCGCCGGCTTCCGGCTGTTCGGCCACTTCGGCTTCGATGAGGGCGTCGCCGGCCACATCACGGCCCGCGACCCAGAGCTCGAGGACCACTTCTGGGTGAACCCGTTCGGCATGAGCTTCAAGCAGATCAAGGTCAAGGACCTCCTGCTCGTGAACCATGCGGGCCAGATCGTCGAGGGCAACTGGCCGGTCAACGCGGCGGCGTTCGCCATCCACTCCGCCATCCACGCCGCCCGCCCCGACGTGGTCGCCGCGGCGCACAGCCACTCGGTCTACGGGAAGTCGTTCTCCACGTTGCACCGCATCCTCGACCCGCTCACCCAGGACGCCTGCGCGTTCTACGAGCAGCACGCCTTGTTCGACGACTACACGGGCGTCGTCCTCGACGCCGAGGAGGGCAAGCGCATCGCCCACGCCCTCGGCGAGAACAAGGCCGCCATCCTCGTGAACCACGGCCTGCTCACCGTCGGCCACAGCGTCGACGAGGCGGTGTGGTGGTTCGTCACGATGGAGCGCTCCTGCCAGGCCCAGCTGCTGGCCATGGCCGCCGGAGGCGGCAAGGCGATCGAGCACGAGACGGCCGCGCTCACCCAGACGATGGTCGGTTCGCACCTCGCCGGGTGGCTCTCCTTCCAGCCGCTCTACGACTGGATCGTCGCCCTCCAGCCCGACCTGCTCGAGGAGTGACCTCGGGCTCCGGAGTCACCACCGAGTGGCCCCTCCGGTTCGGCGTCTTCATGGCGCCGTTCCACAGCCCGACGCAGGACCCCACCCTCGCCCTGCACCGCGACCTCGAGCTCATCGAGCACCTCGACGCCCTCGGCTTCGAGGAGGCGTGGATCGGTGAGCACCACTCCGGCGGCTGGGAGATCATCGCCGACCCGATGGTGTTCATCGCGGCCGCGGCCGCCCGCACCCGGTCGATCCGCCTCGGAACGGGGGTGTCGTCGCTCCCCTATCACCACCCGCTGATCCTCGCCGACCGCATGGTCCTGCTCGACCACCTGACGAGGGGCAGGGTGATGCTCGGCGTCGGGCCGGGCCAGCTCACGTCCGACGCCCGCATGCTCGGCATCGAGCCCAACGACCAGCGCCGGATGATGGAGGAGAGCCTGGAGGTCATCACCGCCCTCCTCCGGGGCGAGACCGTCAACCGCACGACCGACTGGTTCACGATCGCCGATGGGGTGCTCCAGCTGCGCCCCTACAGCCACCCGTGCTTCGAGCTGTGCGTGGCGGCGACGTTCTCCCCCGCCGGTCCCCGCTCGGCCGCCCGGCACGGCACCGGTCTCCTGTCGGTGGCCGCCACCCAGGAGTCGGGCTTCGACGCCCTCGGCACCCACTGGGGGATCATCGAGGAGGAGTCGACGGTCCACGGCACCACGCCCGACCGTCGGGCCTGGCGCCTCATGGGCCCGATGCACGTCGCCGAGACCGAGGACGAGGCGATCGCTGAGGTCGCCTACGGCTACGACCGGGTCTTCGACTACCTCCGGCACGTCGTGCCCGTACCGCCGGCCGACGAGGGCTCGCTCGAGGAGCGGGTCAAGGCGGCGAACCTCACCGGCAGCGTGTGCTTCGGCACGCCCGAGATGGCCCGGGCCCAGATCCAGCGCCTCCTCGACCAGTCGGGCGGCTTCGGCGCCTACCTCTTCATGGGGGGCGACTTCGCCGATCCGGCCGCCACCCGGCGCAGCTACGAGCTCTTCGCCCGGGAGGTCGCGCCGCACTTCCGCCACCAGCTCGCCCCCGTGGCGGCCGCCGATGCCCGGGTCCGCAACCGCGACGGCGCCGGCGAGGTGCTCACCGCCGCCATCCAGGCCGGCGTCGAGTACGAGGCCGAGAAGGCCGCCCGCACCTGATCCCGGTGCGGGGTCTCGCCGAGGCCCACCGGTAGCCTCGCCGGTCCATGGCGACCCTCTCCGAGCTCTCCGACGACCGCTTCGAGCGCCGCCACATCGGCCCGGACGACGACGACGTCGCGGCCATGCTCAAGCTCGTCGAGCACCCCTCGCTCGAGGCCCTGAGCGCGGCCGCGGTGCCGGCGGCCATCGCCGACGAGGCCCTCGACGCGCTGCCGCCGGCGGCGTCGGAGGCCGAGGTGCTGGCCGAGCTCCGGGGCCTGGCGGGCCGCAACGAGGTGGCGGTGCCGATGATCGGCCTCGGCTACCACGCCTGCGTGACCCCCCCCGTCATCCTCCGCAACGTCCTCGAGAACCCGGCCTGGTACACGGCCTACACGCCGTACCAGCCCGAGATCTCCCAGGGCCGCCTCGAGGTCCTGCTGCGGTTCCAGACCATGGTCGAGGACCTCACCGGCCTGCCGGTGGCGAACGCGTCGATGCTCGATGAGGGCACCGCCGCGGCCGAGGCCATGACCCTGGCCCGCCGGGCGTCCAAGGCCAGCCCCGACGCGGTGTTCGTGGTCGACGCCGCCGCGCTGCCGCAGACGATCGACGTGGTCCGCACCCGGGCCGAGCCCCTCGGGCTGCCCGTCGTGGTGGCCGACCTCGCCGGCGGCGGCGGCGGCGCCCTGCCCGAGGGCGAGGTGTTCGGCGTGGTCGTGCAGTACCCGGGAGCGTCGGGCCAGGTGTGGGACCCGAGCGCCGTGCTCGCCGCCGCCCGCGAGCGGGGCGCCATCGGCGTCGTGGCGGCCGACCTCCTCGCCCTCTGCCTGCTCCGCTCCCCCGCCGAGCTCGGCGCCGACGTCGCCTGCGGCACGACGCAGCGCTTCGGCGTGCCCATCGGCTTCGGCGGCCCCCACGCCGGCTACCTCGCCGTGCGCTCCGGCCTCGAGCGCTCGCTCCCGGGCCGGCTCGTCGGCGTGTCCGTCGACGCCGACGGCGCCCCCGCCACCCGTCTCGCCCTCCAGACCCGGGAGCAGCACATTCGGCGGGAGAAGGCGACGTCGAACATCTGCACGGCCCAGGTGCTGCTGGCCGTCATGGCCGCGCTCTACACCCAGTACCACGGCCCCGACGGCCTCCGGCGCATCGCCGGCCGCACCCACCGGCTCGCCGCCCTGCTGGCCGACGGTCTGCGCGGCGCGGGCGTCGCCGTCGTCCACGACGCCTTCTTCGACACCGTCCTGGCCCGCGTCCCGGGTGGGGCCGCCGATGTCGTGGCCCGGGCCGCGGCCGCCGGCATCGACATCCGCCTCGTCGACGCCGACCACGTCGGCATCGCCACCGACGAGACCACCACGCCGGCGATCCTCGGCCGGGTGCTGAGCGCCTTCGGCGGCGGCGTGCTGGCGGCCGACGCCGACGACGTGTTGCCCGACGACCTGCGCCGCACGTCGCCCTTCCTCGAGCACCCTGCGTTCTCCACCCTCCACAGCGAGACCTCGATGCTGCGGGAGCTCCGGCGCCTGGCCGACCTCGACCTGGCCCTCGACCGCACGATGATCCCGCTCGGCTCGTGCACGATGAAGCTCAACGCCACCACCGAGATGGAGCCGGTCACCTGGCCGGAGTTCGGCGGGCTGCACCCGTTCACGCCGGCCCGC
>JACDCH010000260.1 GCA_013694495.1 Acidimicrobiia bacterium
CACCGGCGTCGGCCGACTCGGTCGAGCCGTGCTCCTCAGCCTCGACGGCCTCGGCGGACTGCTCCGCCTCGCCCCCCGCCATGGTGGCGTGGCGGAAGCGCTCCTCGCCGAAGAACACGAGGAACACCTGGCGGCTCATGTAGTACGCGGTGAGCACGGCGGTGAGGAGGCCGATGGCCCACAGCACCGGGCTCTTGGCCCAGGCGAAGAGGAGGATCTCGTCCTTCGACCAGAAGCCGCTGAACGGCGGAACGCCGGCGATGGCGAGCCAGCCGACGATGAACGTGCCCGCGGTGAGCGGCATGTACCGCCGCAGGCCGCCCATCTTCTTCATGTCCTGCTCGCCGCCCATGCCGTGGATGACCGAGCCGGAGCCGAGGAACATGAGCGCCTTGAAGAAGGCGTGGGTGACCATGTGGAAGACGGCGGCCACGTAGGCGCCCGACCCGACGGCGAGGAACATGTAACCGAGCTGGCTGACGGTGGAGTACGCCAGCACCTTCTTGATGTCGGTCTGGGCGACGGCGATGGTGGCGGCGAACAGCGCGGTGATGGCGCCCACCCAGGCGATGACCGTGGGCGCCCAGTCGTAGGCCTGGAACAGCAACGGGCTGATGCGGGTCATCAGGTACACGCCGGAGGTGACCATCGTGGCGGCGTGGATGAGCGCCGAGACCGGCGTGGGGCCGGCCATGGCGTCGGGCAGCCACACGTAGAGCGGCAGCTGCGCCGACTTGCCGCAGGCACCGAGGAAGAAGAGCAGGGCGATGGCCGTGGCCGTGACGGGGGCGATGGCGCCGGCCGACTCGAGCACCTCGACGTACTGGAGCGACCCCACCGCGCCGAACGTGAGGAACATGGCGATCATGAACCCGAAGTCGCCGATGCGGTTCGTGACGAACGCCTTCTTGCCGGCGGAGGCGTTCTGCTCCTCGTTGAACCAGAACGAGATGAGCAGGTAGCTGCAGGTGCCGACGCCCTCCCACCCGAGGAACGTCATCAGCATGTTGTTGCCGAGGACCAGGCACAGCATCGAGAAGACGAACAGGTTCAGGTAGATGAAGAACTTCGAGAAGTCCGGGTCGCCGTGCATGTAGCCGATGGCGTACAGGTGGATCAGGGCGCTGATGCCGGTGACGAACAACGCCATCACGATCGACAGCGGATCGACGAGGAAGCCGGCCTCGACCTGCAGGTTGCCGGCGGGGAGCCACTCGAACAGGGTCTGGACGAACTGGCGCTCCTCCTCGCCCCGGTCGAGCAGGCCGAGGAAGACGAGGACGGTGACGGCGAACGACCCGCCCACCATGAGGGTGGCGACCCACCCCGCGCCGGGCTCCCCGAGCTTGCGGCCGAAGAGGACGAGCGCGAGGAAGCCCACGAGCGGCAGCGCGGGGATCAGCCAGACGAGCTCGACGAGGTCAGACATGTGCGGTCACGCGGGCCCTGTCGTGTCGTGCGGGGTGGATGCGGGCGAGTGGGTCGGCATCCTCAACCCTTCAGGAGTGAGACGTCGTCGGCGGTGGAGCCGGGCTTGCGGCGCATGAGGGCGACGATGATCCCGAGGCCGACCACGACCTCCGCCGCCGCCACCACGAGCACGAAGAACACGACGGCCTGCCCACCCACGTCGTCGAGCTCCTTGGCGAAGGCGACGAACGTGAGGTTCACGGCGTTGAGCATCAGCTCGACGCACATGAACATGACCAGCGGGTTGCGTCGCACGAGCAGCCCGACGGCGCCGATGGTGAACAGGACCGCGCCGAGCACGAGGTACCAGGACACCGTCACCTCGATGGCGGCGAGCACGTTCACGGCTCGACCTGTTCGTCGCCGGCGCGGCGGCGAGGCGTGCGGGCCAGCACGACGGCTCCGACGACGGCGATCACGAGGAGCACCGACGTGATCTCGAAGGCGAACAGGTAGTCGGTGAACAGCGCCCGTCCCAGCAGGGCGACGTTCTCTCCGCCGGCCAGCGACCCGATCACGCTGGGAGTGCCGGTGACGACGTCGCCGTCGCCCTGGGCGAGGAAGAGGGTGGCCAGCGCCACGCCGAGGAGGGCGATGCCGGCCGCGCCGGCCAGCGGGCGCTGCCCGCCGAGCGGTTCGACGCTGAGGTCCTCGGACCGGTCGACGCCGAGCAGCATGATCACGAACAGGAAGAGCACGACCACGGCGCCGGCGTAGACGATCACCTGCACGGCGGCGAGGAAGTGGGCGTCGAGGTCGACGAACAGCACGGCGATCCCGAAGAAGCTGCCGATGAGGCCCAGGGCGGCGTGCACCGGGTTGCGGGCCAGCACGACGCCGAGGGCGCCGCCCAGCACGGCGGCCGCGGCGAGGACGAAGACGGCGATCTCGATCATCAGAGGTGCGCTCCGGGCGCGCCGTGACCGTGGTCGCCGTGGTCGTGGTCGTCGCCCACCTCGACCTCCCCGTCGAGCGCCTCGACGTCAGCCTTGCCCTCGGCCGCGTCCTCCTCGTCGTCGAGCTCGTCGTAGCTGGCGACGGTGAGCTCCGGCTCCTTGACGCCGAAGCCGAGCTCGCCCGACCACGCCACCTTGCCGACGTAGCGGGCGTCGCCGCTCGCCGCCGTGGCCCGCACCCACGCCGAGCTGTCCTCGGCGACGTCGTCGGCGTCGGACCAGTCCTCCCACGGCAGCTGCTGCGGCCGGCCGTCGTCGCCCACGAGGAGCTCGGCCTTCGTGTAGATGGCGTCGGCCCGATCGACGAAGCTGAACTCGAAGAGCTTCGACTCGGTGATCGCCTCGGTCGGGCAGGCCTCGACGCACAGGTCGCAGTGGATGCAGCGCAGGTAGTTGATCTCATAGACGAACCCGTAGCGCTCGCCGGGCGACACCGGGTCGAGCGGGTCGTTGTCAGCGCCGCGCACGTAGATGCACCGCGCCGGGCACACGCCGGCGCACAGCTCGCAGCCGATGCACTTCTCCATACCGTC
Organism: Acidimicrobiia bacterium; assembly: GCA_013694495.1. Taxonomy (GTDB): domain Bacteria; phylum Actinomycetota; class Acidimicrobiia; order Acidimicrobiales; family JACDCH01; genus JACDCH01. Next base: position 2,960 of record JACDCH010000260.1, read on the forward strand.
CTCGTAGCGGTTGAGGACGTGGCGGCCGTGCATGCGCTCGGCCTTGATCCGCTTCTCCTTCGGGTACTCCGTGGTGACCCGCGGCTGGCCCATCTGCCGCAACGTCACGCGGAACCCACCGAGGTAGCCCACTAGTCGAAGACCTCCAGGTCGGCGAGCTCGCGGCGTCGGCGGCCGACGGTGATCGAGGCCTGGAGCAGGACCGCGGCGAGCAGCACACCGGCGCCGACGTAGACCGCCGGGAGGTAGCCGATGCGCTGGCCGTCGGTGCCGACCGTGTCGGCGCTGCGGATGGCGGCGAGCAGCAGGATCCAGCCGAGGGACAGCGGGATCATCAGCTTCCAGCCCAGGTCCATCAGCTGGTCGTAGCGGAAGCGGGGCAGCGTGGCCCGGAACCAGATCCAGATGAACGGGAAGATGGCCAGCTTCAGGAAGAACCACACGGTCCCCCACAGCCACCCGGGCAGGATGCCGAGGTCCGGGCCGGCGGGGCCGCCGAGGAAGAGGGTGGCGATCACGGCACCGAACGTGATCGTGGCCATGAACTCGGCGATGTAGAAGAGCGCGAAGCGGATGGCCGAGTACTCGGTGTTGAAGCCGGCCACCAGCTCTTGCTCGGCCTCGGTCAGGTCGAAGGGCGGCCGGTTCATCTCCGCGGTGGCGGCGATGAAGAAGACGAAGAACGGCACCACGCCGGTGACGATGAGGTTCCAGTTGGGGAGCAACCCCCGGCCCGGCAGCGCCTGGAAGGCCACGATGTCGTGGGTGGAGAGCGAGCCGGACACGAGCACCACGGCGACGAGCGACAGGCCGAGGGCGGCCTCGTAGCTCACCATCTGGGCCGTGGCCCGGACCGAGCCGAGCAGCGGGTACTTCGATCCCGACGACCAACCGGCCAGCATCACGCCGTACACGGCGACCGACGAGCACACGAGCACGAGCAGGATGCCGGGCTGGGCGTCGAACAGCTGCAGGAACGTGGCGTTGCCCAACAGCGTGACGGTGCCGTCGATGGTGCCGTCGGAGCGGGGGTTGAAGTCGCCGCCGAAGGGGACGACGGCGAACACGAGGAAGGCGGGGACGGCCGACAGGTACGGCGCCAACCGGTAGACGAGGCGGTCGGCCCGCTCCGGGATCAGGCCTTCCTTGGTGAACAGCTTCGCCCCGTCGGCCAGCGTCTGCAGGATGCCCCACGGCCCGGCCCGGTTCGGACCGATCCGGTTGGACATGTCGCCGTGGACCTTGCGCTCGACCCAGATCATCAGCGCGGTCAGCACCAGCGGGATGGCGAAGACGATGAGCGTCTTCAGCAGCACGAGGAGGATGACGCCGCCGTCGATCTCGCCGGCGAGGAGGGGATCGCCCGTGGCCAGGAGCGCGGTCACGACTTCGTCCCGATGTGGATCGTGGTGACGGGTGCGTGCACGTCGAGCAGGTCGGCGGGGTCGGCGCCTTCGTGGTTGGTGTAGATCCCGGCCGAGCCCGGCGGGATGCGGTCGTCGGCCACCGCGTCGAGCGTCAGCGAGCCCCGCACCGACGACACCTCGACGGTGGCGGTGGCGTCCAGCCCGAGGCGGGCGAGGTCGGCGGGGTTGAGGCGGAGGCAGGCGACGCGGGCGAGGCCGGCGATCGACGGCGAGTGCTGGTTGAGCGTGCCGTTGTCGTAGAGGGTCCGGGACACGACGAGCCGCAACCCGTAGGCGTCGACGGCGGGCAGCTCGGTGGCGGTGGCGGGAGGGGCGAACGACAGCAGCGGGGGTCGCGCCTGCGAGGTCGACGCGCCCCGGGCCACGCCCTTGCCCTCGTCGTCGGACTGCTCGGCCTCGGCCGCCAGCTCGTCGGCCTGCCGCTCCTCCTGGGACTCGGCGGCCGCGGCCCGGTTCGCAGCGGTCGCCGACCCGGCGTCGACCCGGTGGCGCTGGCTGGCGATCGTGACCCGGGCGCCGTCGAGCTCGGCGAGCTGGGCCTCGTCGATCGGCATGAGGGCGCCGTCGCGATCGGCGGCCCGCCGCACGATGTCGACCGTGAGGCCGGCGTAGCTCGGCGCCAGCCGCTCGATCTCGTCCCAGATCCCCCCGATCGACTCGAGCCCGAGGTCGTGGCCGAGGCGGAAGGCGAGCTCGGCGGCGATGTGCCAGTCGGCGCGGGCGGTGCCCGCCGGCGTCACTTTCTGGGCGACGGTGAGGACGCGGCCCTCGAGGTTCGTGGTGGTGCCGGCCTCCTCGGAGGGCCCGGCGGCGGGGAGCACCACGTGGGCCAGCGCGGTGGACGCGTTGGGCAGGACGTCGACCGCGATCACGGTGCCGACGGTGTCGAGCGCCGTGCGGGCCAGCTGGTGGTCGGGGAAGTCGGCGATCGGATCGGCGCCCAGCAGGACGAGCGTGTCGATCTTTCCTTCGGCGGCGGCGGCGAGGATGCCGGTGGCGTCGAGGCCGGTAGCGGCCGGGACCCGGCCCCACGCCTCGGTGAACCAGTCGCGCCCGGCGTCGATGGTGACGTGGCCGGGCAGCAGCCCGGGCGTGAGGCCCATGTCGAGGGCGCCGTGCACGTTGGCCCGGCGCAGCACGGTGAGGACATGGGCGTCGGGGAACCCGCCGAGCAGCGCACCGACGGCGTCGACGATGGTGGCCGCCGACTCGCCGATGGACGGGCGGCCCAGCACGATCGTGAGGCGGGTGGCGCCGCGCAGCAGCTCGCGGGCGGCGCTGACGTCGCCGTCGATCGACAGGCCGCCACCGTCGCCCCCGCCGAGCAGGCGAGCCACGACAGCGGCCTCGCCCGGGCGGTAGCGCAGCGATGCCGCGGCGAGCGGCGTCATGGAGGTGGACTGCGGGGTGAGCTCGACGACCTTGACGCCGTGGGCGAGCACGGCGTCGCGCAGGCGCAGGAAGAGGACCGGGACCTCCTCCTTGATGTCCGGCGCCAGGAGCAGCACCGTGCCGCCGTCGGCGCAGGCGTCGTCGATCGTGGCCCGGGGCAGCCCGAACACGACCTCGGGCGGGAGCCCGTCGGCGAGCTGGCAGTCGACGTTGTCGGTGCCGAGCACGCCCTTGGCCAGCTTCGCCCACGTGTAGGCGGCCTCGTTCGTGAGCCGGGCGCCGCCGAGGACGGCCACCCGGTCGGCGCCGCCGTCGAGGGCCGGCCGCAGGGCGTCGGCGGCGCGGCCGATCGCCTCGGACCACGTGGCCTCGCGGGCCGCAGCACCGTCGCGCACAAGCGGGGTGCGAAGGCGCTCCGACGCGTTCATGGCGTCGAAGTCGAAGCGACCCTTGTCGCACATCCAGCCCCAGTTGACGGGATCGAGGTCGACCCCCTGGCGGCGGATCACCTCGTCGCGGCTGGCCTCGACGGTGATCCGGCAGCCGAACGAACACGACGTGCAGGTGGACTCGTCCTTCTCGACGTCCCAGGGGCGGGCCCGGAAGCGGTAGGGCCCGGCGGTGAGCGCCCCGACCGGGCAGATCTGGACCGTGTTGCCCGAGAAGTACGACGCGAACGGGTGCTCGGGGAACGTGTTGACCTCGGTCTGGCCGCCCCGCTCCTGGAACACGATGAACGCGTCGCCGGCGACGTCGCGGGCGAAGCGCGTGCAGCGGTCGCACAGGATGCAGCGCTCCCGGTCGAGGAGCACGAGGTCGCTCACCGGGATCGGCTTCTCGAAGTGGCGCTTCTCCTCGACGAAGCGGCTCTCGCCGGGGCCGAAGGCGTAGGCGTTGTCCTGCAGCGGGCACTCGCCGCCCTTGTCGCACACCGGGCAGTCGAGCGGGTGGTTGATGAGGAGGAACTCGAGCACGCCGTCCTGGGCCTTCTTCGTGCTCTCCGACAGCGTGTCGACGACCATGCCGTCGGCCACCGGGATCATGCAGGCGGGCTGGAGCGCGGGGCCCCGGCCGGTGTCGATGTCGACGATGCACATGCGGCACATGCCGACCGACTTCATCCGCGGGTGGTAGCAGAACCGCGGGATGTGGATGCCGGCGTTGTCGGCCGCGTCGATGACGAGCTGGCCCTTGTGAGCCTCGACGGCGGCGCCGTTCACGGTGAGGCTGACGGTGTCGACCGCCACCTCGCGCTTCACGTCGGTCACGTCGCGGCCACCTCGACGCGCTTCGGGCCGTAGGCCGCGCCCCTGACCTCGACGGACGACTCGAGGGCGCCGCCGACGTAGGCCTCGAACTCCTCGCGGAAGCGCAGCAGGGCCGAGGCGATGGGCGACACGGCCGACGGTCCCAGCGGGCAGATCGTGGTCTGCCGGGGCGGCCAGGCGATGCCGGGGCTGATGTTGTCGGACACGTCGAGCAGCATGGCCAGGTCGCTCGGACGGCCCTGGCCCTCGATGATGCGGCGCAGGATCTTCTCCAACCAGCCGGTGCCCTCGCGGCACGGGGTGCACTTGCCGCACGACTCGCGGCTGAAGAACCGGACGAGGCGGTGGCAGGCCTTGACGACGTCGGTGTCGGAGTCCATCACCACGACGGCCCCCGAGCCGAGCATCGAGCCGGCCTTGCCGACGGCGCCGGCCTCGAGCGGGAGGTCGAGGTGCTCCTCGTAGAACCACGGCGCCGACGCCCCACCGGGGATGAACGCCTTGAGGTCCTTGCCGCCGCGGATCCCGCCGCCGTACAGCTGCGACTCGATCAGGTCGCGGAACGTCGTGACCCCGAACTCCACCTCGAACACGCCGGGCTTCTTCACGTGGCCCGACACCGCGAACAGGCGGGTGCCCCGCGACGTCTCGGCCCCGAGGGCGCCGAAGGCGGCACCGCCGTTGGACAGGATCCACGGGAGGTTGGAGAGCGTCTCGACGTTGTTGACGATCGTGGGCTGGCCGTAGAGGCCGATGGCCGCCGGGAAGTACGGGGGCTTCAGCCGTGGCATCCCGCGGCTGCCCTCGAGCGACTCGATGAGCGCGGTCTCCTCGCCCACGATGTAGGCGCCCGCCCCCCAGTGGAGGACGACGTCGACGGAGAAGTCGCTGCCGAGGATGTTGCGACCGATGTAGCCGGCGGCGTACGCCTCGTTCAGGGCGGTGGCGATGCGCTCCTGGGCCAGGGCCATCTCGCCCCGCACGTAGAGGAACGCCTGCGCCAGGCCGACCGCGTAGCACGCGATCAGCACGCCCTCGATGAGCTGGTGCGGATCGCGCTCCATGAGGATGCGGTCCTTGTAGGTGCCCGGCTCCGACTCGTCGCCGTTGACGACGAGGTAGCGCGGGAACACGCCCGGCGGGCAGAAGCCCCACTTCACGCCGGCCGGGAAGCCGGCGCCGCCCCGGCCCAGCAGGCTCGCCGCCTTGACCTCCTCGACTACCTGGCCGGGCGGGCGCCGGAGGGCGGCGCGCAGGCCCTCGTAGCCGCCGGTGGTGAGGTAGCGGTCGAGCGTGTGGCCGTCGTCGAGCGCCCACCGGGTGGACACGATCGGCTTGGCGTCGGTGATGGTCACGGGTTCGAGCCGTCGTCGGTGAGGGCGGGGCTGTCGGTGAGCCACCCGGGCTGGGCCCCGCCGATGGGCGAGGCGGCGCCGGCGGCGCGGTCCGACGGGATCCGCTGGCGGATGCGGGCGAGGGTGCCGTGGGGCGGGATGGTGTCGGCCAGCCGCCCGGCGGCGAGGTCGTCCACGAGCGTGTCGAAGTCGGCAGGGGTGACGTTGTGGAAGTAGCGGTAGTTCACCTGGAGGGCGGGCGCCTCGGTGCAGGCTGCCTGGCACTCGTACTCCTCGAGCGTGAACAGGCCGTCCGCGGTGGTGGCGCCGGCCCGGACGCCGAGGCGCTGCTCGGCGTGGTGCAGCAGCTCGTCGCCGCCCATCAGGTGGCAGGAGATGCTCGTGCACACGTTGACGAGGTAGCGCCCGCACGGCTCGCGCTTGAGCATCTCGTAGAAGCTGGCCGTGCCGAGGACCTCGGCCGGCGTGATGCCCACCAGCTCGCCGATCTGCACGAGGGCGTCGTCGGCGAGGTGGCCGTCCTGCTCCTGGGCGAGGTGGCACAGCGGGATGACGGCCGACTTGGCGACCGGGTAGCGATCGATGATCTCCCGGGCGATGACGTCGTTGCCGGAGGTGAAGCGCGCCATCAGCTCGCGACACCTCGAGCGAGCGACCGCGAGCGAGCGAGGTCGAAACTCATCGGTCCACTTCGCCGAGGATCGGGTCGACGGAGGAGATGACGGCCACGCCGTCGGCGATGAGGCCGCCCCGCATCATGTGGGGCAGGCACTGCAGGTGGAAGAAGCTCGGGCCCCGGATGTGCATGCGGTACGGCTTCGCCGAGCCGTCGCTCACGAGGTAGCAGCCGAGCTCGCCCCGCGGGCTCTCCACCGCGGCGTAGGCCTCGCCCTCGGGCACCTTGAAGCCCTCGGTGAAGATCTTGAAGTGGTGGATCAACGCCTCCATCGACTCGTCGATGCGGGCCCGGGGCGGCGGCGTGACCTTCTTGTCCTGGATGCGGTAGTCGCCCGGCGGGATCATGTCGACGATCTGGTGGATCAGCCGGATCGACTCGCGCACCTCGTTGAGGCGGATCGCGTACCGGTCGAAGCAGTCGCCGTAGCTGCCGCAGATCACGTCGAACTCGAGCTGGTCGTAGTGGAGGTACGGCGCGTCGCGGCGAAGGTCCCAGGGCACGCCCGTGGAGCGCAGGATCGGACCGGTTGCGCCGAGGGCCATGGCCTCCTGGGCGGTGATGACACCGACGCCTTGGAGCCGCTCCCGCCAGATCGGCTGGCCGGTCATGAGGACGTCGTACTCGTCGAGCCGAGGCGGGAGCATGTCCATCAGGCCGAGGACCTCGTCGCGCCAGCCGGGCGGGAGGTCGGCCGCGATGCCGCCGACGCGGATGAAGTTGTGGTTCATCCGCAGGCCGGTGATGCGCTCGAGGAAGCGGAGCATCTCCTCGCGCTCGCGCCAGCCGTACAGCATCATCGTGACGGCGCCGATGTCCATGCCGTTGGTGGCGAGGAACAGCAGGTGCGACGAGATCCGGTTGACCTCGCACAGCAGCATCCGGATCCACGTGGCCCGGGCCGGGATGTCGTCCTCGATGCCGAGCAGCTTCTCGGTGGCCAGGCAGAACACGAGCTCGTTGAAGAGCGGCGACGCGTAGTCCATGCGCGTGACGTTGGTCGGGCCCTGGAGGAACGTAAGGTCCTCGCCCGTCTTCTCCATGCCTGTGTGCAGGTAGCCCATGATCGGCTTCGTCCGCACCACGGTCTCGCCGTCGAGCTCGAGCATGACCCGCAGCACGCCGTGCGTGCTGGGGTGCTGCGGTCCCATGTTGATGATCATGGTCTCGTCGTCCGGACCGGGCTCGAGCGCCTCGGCGTCAGCCTCCGACAGGCGGAGCACGCAGCCCACCTCGCGCAGCAGCTCCTTGGCCTCCATCCCCTTGCGGGTGGGGGTGAGCTCCTGGGCGCCCTCGTCGGTGTCGACGATGCCGCCGCCCTTCACGTCAACGGCCATCGTTCGCCGCCTTGAACTGCACCGGGATGCGCCCGATGGCGTAGTCCTTGCGCAGCGGGTGGCCTTCCCAGTCCTCGGGCATGAGGATGCGGGTGAGGTCGGGGTGACCGTCGAAGCGGATGCCCATCAGGTCGAACACCTCCCGCTCGGGGGCCTCGGTGCCGGGGTGGACGTCGAAGAGGGTAGGCACGACGGGGTCGTCCTCGGGGACCTGCACCCGGACGCGGATGCGCTGGCGGTCCTTGGCCGAGATCAGCGAGACGACGAGCTCGAAGCGCTCCGGCGTGATGCCGTCGGGGAGCGGGCGCCGCCCCTGGAAGGTCAGGTAGTCGACTGCGGTGACGTCGAGGCAGAGCCAGAACTGGTCCTCGTCGCGCAGGTCGCGGACGAAGCCCACGTACTGCTCGCGCGGGGGGTGGGCGACGAGCTGGCAGCGCGAGAACGGGGCGTCGCGCTCGATGAGCACCCCGTGCCACGTCTCCGGTGCCGGCGCCTCGACGGGCTCGGGCGACTCCTGGTCGACGGGGGACTCGGTCATCGGACCCCGCCCGTCTGCTCGGCCGTGTCGATCCGGGTAGCCACGCGCCGCGGCAGCCCCGCTCCCACCCGGCGCATCAGCGTGACCCGATGGTGACGGGGGTGGCGCCGGCGGTCTGGCCGTCGCGCTGGTCCACCTGGATTCCCGCGCCGGCGCCGGTCTGGCGCCGCCGGTGGGTGAGCTCGCCGCTGGCGATCACACTGTGCAGGGTGAGGATGGCGTGCTGCAGCGTCTCGGGCCCGGGCGGGCAGCCCGGGGCGTAGACGTCGACCGGCACGACCTGGTCGACGCCCTGCACGATCGCGTAGTTGTTGAACATGCCGCCGCTCGATGCGCAGACGCCCATGGAGATGACCCACTTGGGCTCCATCATCTGGTCGTAGATCTGGCGGAGGACCGGCGCCATCTTCTGGCTCACGCGACCCGCGACGATCATCAGGTCGGCCTGGCGGGGCGAGGCCCGGAAGACCTCCATGCCGTAGCGGGCGAGGTCGTAGTGCGGCCCGCCGGTGCCCATCATCTCGATGGCGCAGCAGGCGAGGCCGAACGTGGCCGGAAAGATCGACTTCTGGCGGGCCCACTTCACCAGGCCCTCGAGGCTCCCGGTGAGGAGGTTGTGGTCGGCGCCGTCGAGGCCGAGGTCCGGGTCGATGCCGAGGATCTTCACGCTGCGGGCACCTCCTCGTGGACGGCCGCCGCGGCGGCCGGGGCCGTCACCTCGGGCGTCTGCTCGGGGCGGCCCTCGAGGCCGACCCGGCGGATGGTCGTGCCGGTGGTGCGGGTGGCGCTCACCATGCCCGGATCGAGCACCCGGCGGCTGCGCTGCGCCGGGCCCCAGTCCAGCGCGCCGTTGCCGATCAGGTACACGAACGAGGCGAACACGGCCACGGCGAACAGGACCATCTCGCCCACGCCGAAGGCGCCCAGCTCATCGTGGAGCACGGCGTACGGGTAGAGGAAGATGATCTCGATGTCGAAGATGATGAAGATCATCGCCACGAGGTAGAAGCGCACCGGGAACCGGTCGGGGGGATCCCGCCGGGGAACGATGCCGCACTCGTAGGGCGCCGACTTCGCCGCCGTTGGCCGCTTCGGCGACACCAGCCGCGACACGAGCGAGCTGACGAGGCAGAACACGATGGCGAGGATGAGCAGCGTGATCAGGGGCAGGTACTGCATCGCGCTCCTTCCGTCTCCGTCGTCGTCAGGCGCCGCGAACGGCGTCGATCACCTTGTCACGTCGGTGCAGCGTCCACACAGTGAGGGCGAACAGCAGACCGCAGATGACGGTGAGCAGGATCGCCGGCACCCGCTGGATGCCGAGGTCGCGCACCATGACCACCGAGACGACCGGCGCGTCCTCGAGCAGCTCCGGGGTGGGCGCCCCCTCGTTGGGATCGATCGTGTAGCACTCGTCCCCGGTGGCTTCGACCCCCGGTTCGCACTGCGGCACGACGGCCTGCAGCTGCACGACGGCGTACTCCGTGGCCGGGAACGGGTTCATCGTCTGGCGGAGCTTGTGGAGGAAGCCGTCGATCAGCGCCGGGCTGGCGGCGTCGGGCCGGCCGCCGATGACGAACGCGTCGCGCACCTGATAGCCGGCCGAGCTCTCGAACAGGGCGCGCTGGTCCGGCCCCACGTAGGCGTCGGCGCTGGCCACGGCGTCGCCGCGGATGCGGTCGGACTGGGACAGCAGGTCCCACCCGCCCAGCGTGCCCTCGATGTCGAGCTCCTCGACGATCTCGGGTCGGACCTCGATGATCTGGCCCAGCGTGATGAGGCGGGCCCGCTCCTCCTTGATCTCGGGCTCGAGGTCGGCCGGAAGCACCTCGTCGATGATCGACGGGTCCTCCTCGATCAGCTCGGCCGCGGTGGGCAGGTCGGCGAGCCGGGAGAGGTCGCGCGCCGGTTCGAGCTGCGCCTCCTCGAGCCCCGAGAACTCGGCGTCGGAGTAGTTGACCTCCTCGACGTGCCAGGCGGCGGCCCGGCCGGTGAGGCCGATGCCGTACAGCCACCAGATGCCGCCCATCGTGGTCATCCAGCCGAGCAGGCAGGCCAGCGTGATGAGCAGCCCGCTGCGGAGCCCCGTGTTCGAGCCGATCAGCAGGTAGACGGATCCGATCAGCACCCCCAGCCCGATCAGGACGGAGAGGATGTTGCGGATCTCGGGGTCCCAGCCGATCTCGGCCAGGACGTTGACGGCGGCGGTGATCACGGCTGCGCGCTCCCAGCGGCCTCGCTGGACGTCAGCGTGCGCTCGTACTCGACGATGGCTTCGATCTGCTCAGGGGTGAGCAGGCCCTGCCCGGGCTCGCGCTCTTCGCCCCCGTTGAGCCAGTAGACGGCGGGCTCACCGGGCCGGACGCCGAAGCCGGGCATGCGCCCGGAGCCCTGGCCCCGGCGGCCGTAGCCCTGGCCGTCCTCGGACCCCTCGGTGATGAAGTCGATCATCCCCTGCAGCGGGGACTCGCCCTCGCCCGGCTCTTCGTTCTCGGGGAACTGGCGCTCAGTGTCGCCGTCGCACAGGTTGAAGCCGAACTCGCCGCCGCAGCCCGAGTTGGCGGTGATCGCCTCGAACGCGTCGCGGTCGACGACGATCTGGCCCTCGGGACCGGTGACGGGGTTGCCCTCCGCGTCGAAGGCCACGGGGCGCTCGGCGTAGGACCACCCTGCCGTGTGGCACCGGGCGCAGCCGAACGCGCCGCCGGCGAAGCCGTCGAGCAGGCCCATGTTGAACAGCGCCTGACCCTCAGCATTCGGACCCGAGAAGACCGGCTCGCCGTCCTCGAACTCGGCCGCCAGGTACGCGTCGAGGTGCTCGACCATGTCGGTGTTGGCGGCGCCGGGGTCGGCGGTGTTCAGGTCGAGGTAGTCGACGATGTTCTGGATCTGCTGGTCGTTGAGCGCGCCGCCGCCCTCGACACCCCAGGCCGGCATCGGGCTGCCGGGCCGGCCGTAGACGAGGATGTAGCGGACCTCTTCGCGGCTGTAGCGCAGCAGCACCGTGCCGAGGGCCGGGGCCTGCCAGTCGACGAGGTCGACGAGGCCGGTGGCCGGGCTGACCAGGGGGTAGTCCTGCACGACGCCGCCGTCGAGGTTGCCGTGGCAGCCGGCGCAGTTGAGGGCCTGCGGGTTGGCGCCGGTGGTGGCGAACATCGCCTCGCCCCGGCTCTCGAACGTGTCGCGGAAGGTCACCGCCGCGTTCTCCTGCCGGCCGGGCTCCATGATCCAGTAGAGCGGGACCCCGACGGCGAGGACCATGAGCGTCAGCAGGCCGACGCTGAGGGCGCGGTCGAGCTTCGGGCCCTCGAGGACCTCGTCGGGGTAGTACGGCTTGCGGTTGGCCGCCAGCTCGATCTCGGCCCCGAGCTCGGACTTGCCGGCGAAGAGGACGTTGACGAGCACGTAGGCGGCGACCGCCACGAGCACGACCAGGAACAGGACGAACCCGATGGTGCGGTAGACGGTCGCGAAGATCGGAGCGGAGGAGGCGAGAAGCATGGGAAGGGGGTGGTCGAGCTCCGTCGATCAGTGGTTTCCGCCGCCGGTGATGCAGGCGGGGCCTTCGGCTTCCTGGCCGGTGGTGTTCACGCCGATCGGCGGGCCCTGGATGATGACGCCGGTGTTCACGAGGAGCACGTTGCCGTCGACCTCGGTGACGAACCGGTCGAGGCCGCGGGGCGCCGGGCCGGCCTTCTTCTCGCCGACCTGGTTGTACTTCGAGCCGTGACACGGGCACTCGAACCACTGCGAGGTCAGGCACTGCGGCACCCGGCAGCCGAGGTGGACGCACTTCTGGTAGAGGGCGACGAAGCCCGCTTCCATGCCGGCCAGCTCCGGGGCGGAGTACGTGTTGCGGGCCTTGTCGAGCGCGGCCTGGGGGTAGGCCGTGACCCACATGCGGCCCTCGGGGTAGTAGGCGAACCCGCCGCCGTCGGAGATCTTCTGGTTGATCTCATCGAACGAGCCGACCCGGAGCTTGGACCCGAAGCCGCCGGACGACGACGGCCACAGGAAGCCGACCATGGCGACGCCGAGGGTGGCGAGGCTGAAGCTGCTCACGCCCACCATCGAGCGGTTCAGGAACTGGCGGCGGTTGACGCCGATGATCTCGGGGTCGGGCGGGACCCAGGCGACCGGGTTCGTGTCGGGCCGGGTGACCACGGCGGTGGACGCGGCGCGGCGCTCGACGGCGACGGACTGCTCGACGGCGCGGCCCGACGGGGCCTCGACGGCGGCGTCGGCTCGACCGGCGCGCGCCGAGCGGTCGCGCTCGACGGTCTCCCGGCTGAGGGCGCCCACGGCCTCGCCGGTGTCACGGCGACGCGCGTTGCCCAGTAACAGGATCGCGGCGAGCACCACGAGCACCGGGATGGCGATGATGATGACGTTCATTGCGTGCCTCCCTCCGCCCTACAGGTCGAAGAACAACCCGTCCCGCCAGGGAAGGGTGAAGTTGAAGCCCGGGCCGCGGAAGAACGTGCCGATCATCACCAGGACCGCCCAGAACATGAGGTGGACGGTCTGCAGCGAGATCGCGAACTTGCGGTCCTCGGGCTTGTTGGACGGGTTGCGGTCGGTGTACGGAGCGAGGATCAGGGCGAAGAGGCCGATGCCGGGGATGGTCACGCCGGCCACCATCGGGTGGAACATCGTGAGCAGCTCCTGGAGGCCCAGGAAGTACCACGGCGCCTTGGACGGGTTCGGCGTCTGGTTGATGTTCGCCAGCGTGAGCATCGGCGCGTTCACGAGGATCGAGAACACGAGCAGGAACGCCGAGATCGCCAGGATGGCGACGAACTCCACGACGAGCAGGTGGGGCCACACGTGGACCTTGTCGACCGGGGCCGACTTCACGTCCTGGATCGACCCGGCCTTGACGACGGTGAGCAACCGCTGCGTGTGGCCGCCGGGGCCGGCCGCCAGCGGCGGGCCGGCGCTGGCCGTCGCCACCGCGGCGGTGACGGGTGCCTCGGCCGTGGTCAACGCCC
>JACDCH010000261.1 GCA_013694495.1 Acidimicrobiia bacterium
CGTCCCGCAAGGCGTGGGCGAGGAGCGAAGCGGGGGCCTTGCGGGACGTGCCGGGCGCCGCTACGTGAAGGCGGAAAGCCCTCCGCAGCCCCCGGCCGCCGCCGCACTCGCAGACGGGACCTTGACCTTGAACCTCAGAGGGCCAGGTCGGCCATCAGGGTGATGATCTCCTTGGTGGCGCCGACGAGGATCATGTCGCTCACCAGGGAGTCCCGCCACACCTCGAGGCGCTCGGCGATGCGGTCGCGGGGGCCGCAGAGGGCGATCTCGTCGATCAGCGCGTCGGGGACGAGCGCCGCCGCCTCCTTGCGCTTGCCCTGGTGGAAGAGGCGGGCGATGTCGGTCGCCGGGCCTTCGTAGCCGAAGTCGCAGGCGAGGCGGTTGTAGAAGTTCTGCGTGCGGTCGCCGAGGCCGCCGAGCCAGAACGACAGGAACGGCTTCATCTTGTCCCGGCACGCCTGCACGTCGTCGCCCTCGACCACGGGCACGAACGTCGCCAGGTCGATCGACTCCGTCGACAGCCCCTGCGCTGCCCGCAGGGCCACGAGCTCGTCGGCCTGGTCGAACCACGGCCCGACGATGGCGGACTCCCGCTCCGGGCTGTAGATCGGCGGCATGAGCCCGTCGCACTTCTCGAACGCCAGCCGCAGGTTGTTCGGGCTCATCGCCGCCAGGTAGATCGGGATGTGGGGGCGCTTCGGGCGGAACATCAGCTTGACGGGCACGCCCGTGCCGGTGCCGTCGTCGCCGCGGTAGGGGATGTCGTAGAACTCGCCGTGGTGCTCGACGTTGCCCTGGCGGCGCAGCACCTGGTTGAAGACGTCGAGGAACTCGCGCGTGCGGGCGACCGGCTTGCGGTACGGCTGGGCGTGCCACGACTCCACCAGCGGCGCGGCCGACGCCCCGATGCCGAGCACCACCCGTCCGCCCGACAGGAGGTCGAGCGTGGCCGCCGTCTGCGCTGTCGTCGTCGGCGTGCGGGCGACGAGCTGCAGCACCGACGTGCCCAGCCGGATGCGGCTGGTGCAGGCGGCGATGTAGGCGAGCGGTGTGAAGGCGTCGGTGCCGAAGCCCTCGGCCGTCCACACCGAGTCGTACCCGAGCGACTCGGCGTACTGGATCATCTCGATGTTCACGTCGGTGCCGCTGCCCCACAGCCCGAACGTCACCGTCGGCCGCATCGCATTCACCCCGAGGCGCAGCCGGCCCTTGGCGCTGCGGCTGATGACCTCGCGCAGCGTGTCCGCGGTGCTCGTCACAGCACCAGCTCGGCGATCAGCTCGAGCTCCTCCTTGGTGGGCCCGGTGAGGATGAGCGTCGTCACCCGCGACGCCTTCCACGCTTCGAGCTGCTCGGCGATGTGCTCTCTGGGCCCGACGAGGCAGACCTCGTCGACCATGCTGTCGGGCACCGCCGCCGCCGCCTCCGAACGCCTGCCGTCGGCGTAGAGGTCACGGATCTGGAGGGCCTCGTCCTCGTAGCCGAACCGGCGGGCGAGGTTGTTGTAGAAGTTGTTCTCCTTGGGTCCCATGGCGCCGAGCCAGAACGCCACGGCCGGCTTCATCTTGTCCCGGCAGCGCTGGAGGTCGGCGCCACTGGCGATCGGCACGAAGGGGGCGACCTCGCACTCGGGCTTGAGCCCGTTGCGCTCCCGGGCGGCGTCGATCTCGGCCCGGTCGTCCTCGTACTGGGCGAAGAGCCCGGCCTCCTTGGACGGGCTGTAGATGGGCGGCATGATCCCGTCGCACGTCTCCAACGCCATCCGCACGTTGCGGGGGCCCATCGCCGCCAGCCAGATCGGGATGCGGGGGCGCCGGGGCCTGCACATGAGCTTGATGGGCGACGCCAGCCCCGTCGACCCCTCCCGCATGTAGGGCACGTCGTAGTGCTCGCCGTGGTACTCGACCAGGCCCTGACGGGCGATGATCATGCGGACGATCTCGATGTACTCCCGGGACTTCTTGATCGGCTTCCCGTAGGGCTGGCTGTGCCAGGCCTCGACCACCGCCGGCCCCGACACGCCGAGCCCGAGGATGAAGCGCCCGCCCGACAGGAGATCGAGGGTCACGGCGGTCATCGCCGTCGTGCCCGGCGAGCGGCCGGCGATCTGCATGATCGCAGTCCCGAGCTTGATCTTGGTCGTGTGGGCGGCGAGGAAGGCCAGCGGGCTGACGGCGTCGGTGCCGGACGCCTCCGACGTCCACACGGAGTCGTAGCCGAGCGACTCGGCGTGCTTCACCATCTCGACGGTCTGGTTCGGGCCGTTGCCCCAGTAGCCGAAGTTGATGGCGGCCTTCATGGTGTTCAGACCGAGCCGCACCCGACCTCCTCACACGTCCGCAGGGGCGCGGACCGCCCCACCCCGTTCAGTTCGCCGTGCCGCCCGCCGGTCCTGCCGTCGCCCGGCGCTGCGTCAGACTGACGCCGGAACGAGAGGGGAGTCATGGCGATCATCGATCCGGAGCTCAGTACGGGCCCCCACGCCGCGCCGGTCGACCCGGCCGAGGCAGCGGCGTACGCCGCGGCCACCAACGACCCGAACCCCCGCTACGCCGACGGCGCCGCCCTCCCGCCGCTCTACGCGGTGGTGCCGACGTGGGCGCCGGTGTGGGAGCTCGGGCAGGCCGCCATCCCGCCGGAGTGGTTGGTGATGCTCGTCCACTCGGCCCAGGACATCCACTACCTCCAGCCGTTGGTGCCCGGGGCGACGCTCTCGACGGTGGCATCGGTCCTCGGCGCCCGGGGCAACCGCTTCGGCACGAGCTTCACGATCCGGGCCGCCGCCACCGACGAGGCCGGCGCCACGGCGCTCGAGCTCTACACGTCGTGCTTCGTGCGGGGCCTCACCGGGATCCTCGACGAGGGCGACGAGCCGCCGGGCCACGAGATGCCCCGGGAGGTGCGTTCGCAGCGGCTGCTCGAGCAGAAGCTCACCGTCGACCCCGACCAGCCCGTGCGCTACGCGGCCGTCTCCGGCGACGTGAACCCGATCCACCTCGACGCCGATGTCGCCCGGGCGGCCGGCCTCCCCGGCGTCATCAACCACGGGCTGTGCACGATGGCGATGTGCAGCGGCACGGTCGTCGCCGCCGGCCGCGACGGCGATCCGGCCGACCTGCGCCGCATCGCGGTGCGCTTCACCCGCCCCGTCATCCCCGGCAGCGAGCTGGTCGTTTCGGCCTACGACGGCGGCCGCGAGAGCGACCGCGACGTCGTCTACTTCGAGGCGAAGAGCCGGGGCCGGGTGGTGGTCAAGGACGGCCGGGCGGAGTTCGCGGCTCGATGAGCGCCTCGAGCAGGTCGAAGGCGCCCTCCCGGAGCTCGGCGCCGGTGCGGGCCAGGCTCTCGGTCGCCGCCACCTCGGCGCCGTCGTCGTCGGCCCCGTGGGCCCGCGACACCGCGGCGGCGCGGTAGGCGACACCCCGGGCCGCGCCGCTGCACGCCTCGCGGGCCACCGCGGCCGCCACCACCCGGGCGACCGTGTCCGGGGCCTGGGCCAGCAAATCGTCGACCACCGTCCGGGCGTCGGCCATCGCCTGGTGCCACGCCTCCTCACCGACCGCCCGCCGGCTCTCGTCGATGACGACGGACCAGGCGCCGCCGCCGGCCGAGCTCCGGGCTGCGTCGCGCGCCGCGTCCCACGGGTGCTCGCCGTCACGGTCGGGCGTGCCCCCGCGGATGGCGGCCCGCACGAGCGCCTCCCGGGCGGCCTGCTCGGCGACCTCGAGGGCGGCCTCGGGGAGCTCGTCGTTCGACGGCGCCCGCAGCATCGCCGTCTTGGCGATGCGACCCATCTCCACCCTGATCGTGAGCCCGGCCACCTCGCGGGCGGCGCGGTCGGCGGCCCGCCAGGCCTGCTCCCACGCCTCGTCGCCGAACGCGTGCAGCGCCGTCGTCCACGCCGTGCCGCCGACGGTGGAGCCGGTCTGCTCGAGCTCGTCGCGGGCCTTGGGTTCGCGGCTGCAATCGATGACGCGCAGGTCGGTGGCGTAGGCCACCTCGCCGGGAGCGCCCTGGGTTGCGGTCTCCGACGCCGCGATCCACGCGGTGGGCTCGCTGACCGCCTCCCACGAGTCCCAGGCGAAGCGCTCGTCGATGTCGGCGCCGACATCGCGGCCGACGATCGACGCGGTGATGTCGATGCGGCGGCTGGCGATGGTGATGGCCGAGCCGAGCACCTCGACGGCCCGGGCCAGCTCCTGCTCGTCGACCAGCGGCCCGACCTGGGCCAGGCGCTCGGCCGCCTCGACCAGCCCGGCCGTGCGCAGCCAGGCGACCGCCTGCACGCGCACGAGCCAGTCGACCGCCAGCCAGCGGCGGGCCTGCTCGGCCTCCTCGCGCTCGTCGTCGTCGCCGGCGGCCGTGCCCACGAGGCGGGGCACATACGGCTTGAGGCGCTGGCGGGTCTCGTCGTCGACGCCGGCCGACCACCAGCGCACGAACGTGGCCAGCACGGGCGACACCGACGCCGGGTGGTCGGTGTGGGGCTCGCGGCCGAACCACGCAGCCAGCTCGAGTGGCGTGAGCCGCGTGCTGCGCCGGGCGCTCGGGCCGTTGCGCAACAGGACCGTGTCGAGGTCGGGTGCGCCCTCCGGCGTGGGTTCGGCGGCCCGGCTC
>JACDCH010000286.1 GCA_013694495.1 Acidimicrobiia bacterium
AGCCGGTTCGTGGCCACCGCCAAGAAGCGGGCCGAGGACAGCGCCGGCCGGCGCATCTACGCCACGTTCGGCTCGCGCCCTGGCGGCGGGGCCGTGCGCCGCCTGCTGCATCCCTTCCCGCGCTGCACCGCCAACGCCGGCGTCGTGCACCACGACGGCCGGCTCCTGGCGCTGTGGAGCGGCGCCCGCCCGTACGCCTTGGACGCCGAGACGCTGGCGACGATCGGTCCGGAGTCCTTCGGCGGGCGGCTCCGCCCCTGGCACCCGTTCTCGGCCGCGCCCGTGCGCGACCCCGCCACCGGCGACCTCTGGAACGTCGGCGTCCGCCCTGGGCTCCCCGCGGTCGCCCGCCTCTACCGCTGCCCGGCGGGGGCCAAGGCCGAGGTCGTGGCGCGGTTGGCGGTGCCGTTCGCGCCGGCGTCGTTCGCCTTCGGCCTCACCGCCACGACCGCCGTCGTGGTCATCCCGCCGGCCGCGCTCCCTCGCTTCCCGGTGGCCCTGGCGCTGGGCCGGGCCACCGCCCTCGACGTGCTCGAGTGGCGCCCCGACGAAGGCACGCTCGTGCTCCTCGTCGACCGGCGCACCGGCGCGGTGCGCGGGCGGGCCCGCACCGACGCGTTCATGCCGACCTCGCTGGCGCAGGCCTACGACGACGGCGACGACGTGGTCGTCGACCTGTGCGCCTTCCCGGACGCCACGGTCTTCGCCGCCACCCAGGAGTCGATGGACGGCGAGGCGGTCACGCAGACGTACCCCACGCTGCAGACCCTCCGGATCCGGCCGGACGGCAGCGTCGAACGGACCCTGCGTCCGCCGCTCGACGGCGCGGCCGTCGTCGACCCCGCCGCCCCCGGCCCCGCGGCCCGCATCGCCGGCGTCACCGTCAACCCGGCCGGGGGCTACTTCGGCCTACCGGCCGTCGTCGCCGCCGGCACCGCCAACGTCTCGTGGGCGCCGCCCGACCCGCACCTGTTCGCCGGCCCGCCAGTGCCGATCGCCCGTCCCGGCGGCGAGCCGTCGGCGTGGGTGCTCACCCTGGCCCTCAACAGCGCGCGGGCCCGCAGCGAGCTGCGCATCCTCGACGGCGACGACCTCCGGCGGCCGCCCGCTGCGGTGGTGGCCCTGCCCCACGTCGTGCCCTTCGGCGCCCGGGGCACGTGGGTGCCGGCGTGAAGCTCGCCGTCAACGCCACCCGCTGGGGCCTCAACTTCGGGCCGTGGGGCTCGGGCGCGCGGCCCAACATCGAGGTCGTGCAGCGGGCCGAGGCACTCGGCTACGACTCGGTGTGGGTGGCCGAGGCGTACGGCAGCGACGCGATCGTGCCGCTCTCCTTCCTCGCCGCCCACACCAGCCGCATCAAGATCGGCACCGCGGTGCTGCAGATCGCGGCCCGGACGCCGGCCATGACGGCGATGACGGCGGCCACGCTCGACAACCTCTCCGGCGGGCGGCTGCTGCTCGGCCTCGGCGTGTCGGGCCCCCAGGTCGTGGAGGGGTGGCACAACCAGGCCTTCGACGACCCGCTGGGCCGCACCCGCGAGTACGTCTCCTTGGTGCGCACGATCCTGGCCCGCCGCAGCCCCGTGGAGCACCACGGCCGCCACTACGACCTGCCCTACCAGGGTGAGGGGTCGACCGGCGAGGGCAAGGCCATGAAGCTGACGCTCCGGCTCCAGCGCCCCCGCATCCCGATCTACCTCGCCGCCATGGGCCCGAGGAACGTGCGCCAGACGCTCGAGATCGGCGACGGGTGGCTGCCCCTCTTCTTCCCGCCGAACTACCCGGACGCGCTCGGCGTCGACCTGCGCACCGAGCCGCTCAAGCCCGGTTTCGAGATCGCGCCGTTCGTGCCGATCCTCGTCGACGACGACGTCACGCGCTGCCACAACGGCATGCGCCCCGTGCTCGCGTTCTGGATCGGCGCCATGGGCTCGCCCAAGAAGAACTTCTACGCCGACATGTTCGCCCGCTGCGGCCACGAGGGCGTCGCCGAACGCGTGCGGGCCGCGTGGTCCGAGGGCCGGCCCCGCGACGCGGCCAACCTCATCCCCGACGCCCTCATCGACGAGATCGCCCTGTGCGGGCCCAAGGCCCGGATCGCCGACCAGCTGGAGGCGTGGCGCAAGGCCCCGATCACGATGATGATCCTCGGCGGCGCCACCCCCGCCGCCCTCGAGCTGATGGCCGAGCTCCTCCTGTGATCGTCGGCGCGCCGGTGCTCGGCATCGACCTCGTGGAGCTGGCCCGCTTCCGAACCATCGAGGAGCGGGGCGAGGACGAGCCCTTCCGGGCCCGGGTGCTGACCGACGGGGAGCGGCGCTGGGTCGGCGGGCACGACGCGCCCGACGTGGCCACGGCCGTCTGCATCGCGGTCAAGGAAGCGTTCGTCAAGCTGCTCGGGGGGCGCCCGGAGGGCTTCGACTGGAAGGACGTCGAGGTGCACCCGCCCGCCGCGCTGCCGGCGGTCCCGGCCCGCCTCGATGCTGTCACCGCCGTCCTGGCAGGAGCCGGCGCGGAGGGCGTCGAATACGGGCCCTGCAGCATGAGCAGAGCCGCCGCCTCCCGCTTCGCCGCGCTCGTGCGGACGCCCGAGCGCCCGTCCGCCGCGCCGTGGGCGGCCTGGGGCCGGCTCGGACCCGACGTCGTGGCGGTGGCGACGTGGGCCTGACCGCGTTCCTGTTCCCCGGTCAGGGGACGCAGCGGGTCGGCATGGGCCAGGCCGTGAGCCACCTCCACCCGGTGGCCCGGGCCACGTTCGAGCGGGCGTCGGACCGGCTCGGCTACGACATCAGCGCCCGGTGCGCGCTGGGGCCGGCCGAGGAGCTCACCCACACGCTGTTCGCCCAGCCGGCCGTGTTCACGTGCAGCGCCGCGTGGCTCGCCGTGTTGGCCGACCGGGGCCTCGAGCCCGACCTCGTCGCCGGCCACAGCGTCGGAGAGATCACGGCCCTGCACGCGGCCCGCGCGCTCGACTTCGACGAGGCGCTCGACGCCGTGCACCACCGGGCCCAGCTGATGGCGGCCACGCCCGGCCACGGCACGATGGCTGCGGTGGTGGGGCTCGACGCCGACGTCGTCGACCGCCTGTGCGCCGAGGCGTCGGTCGCCGGGCCCGTGGTGGTCGCGGTGCACAACGCCCCCGCCAACGTGGTCGTGTCCGGCGCCCGCCCCGGCGTGGAGGCCGTGGTCGAGGCGGCGAAGGCGGCCGGCGCCGTCCGGGTCGTCCCGCTCGCCGTCAGCCACGCGTTCCACTCGCCGTTGATGGCCGAGGCCGTCGAAGCCTGGTCCGCCTACGTGGCCACCCTGCCGCTCCGAACGCCGCGCTGCCCCGTCGCCCTCAACGTCACGGGGGCGCTGAGCGAGGACGTCGACGAGATCCGCCAGGCCGTCGTCGACCAGCTCACCGGCGCCGTCCGCTGGGCCGACTGCGTCGTCGCCCTCCGCGACGGCGGCGCCACGCTGGCCGTCGAGGTCGGCGACAGCAAGGCGCTCACCGGCTTCGTGCGCTCCGTCGACCGCGGCCTGCACACCGTGAGCCTCGCCGTCGCCGGCGGGCTCGACCAGATCGAAGCGGCCGTAGGAGGCACCCGTGCTGTTTGAACCGTCGACGTTGGCGCTGGTCACGGGCGCCTCGCGAGGGATCGGCCGGGCCTGTGCGATCGACCTCGCGGCCGAGGGCTGCGAGGTGCTCGTCGGCTTCAACTCGGGCGAGGACGCGGCCAAGGAGGTCGTGGCTGCGATCGAGGGCGCCGGCGGCCGGGCCCGGGCTGTGCAGGTCGACGTCGCCGACGAGCGCTCCGTGAAGTCGCTGTTCCGCGAGATCCGCAAGGAGCACGGCCGCCTCGACGTGTGCGTGAACAACGCCGGCATCGCCGAGGACGGGTTCCTGATGATGATGAGCTCGAGGAAGTTCACGAGCGTCGTCCAGACGAACCTGATGGGGACCTTCTACTGCTGCCGTGACGCGCTGAAGCTCATGGCCCACCAAGGGTCGGGCTCGATCGTCAACATCTCCTCGGCGAGCGGCATCGCCGGGATGGAGGGCCAGGCCAACTACTCGGCGTCGAAGGGCGGCATCATCGCCTTCACGAAGTCGTTGGCCCGGGAGGCGGCCGGGCAGGGCGTGCGGGCCAACGTCGTGGCCCCCGGCTTCATCGAGACCGACATGACCCGCGCCGTGCCGCCCCACCTCATCGCCCTGTACACCTCGGTCGTGCCGCTGCGGCGGGTCGGCCAGCCCGAAGAGGTGGCCTACATGGTCAGCTTCCTCGCCTCGTCCAAGGCCAGCTACATGACCGGCAAGGTCGTCGTCATCGACGGCGGCCTCGTCATCGGCTGAGCCCCTCACCTCACCGCCACCCCACCACCGCAGGAGGAACACCCGTGCCCACCCTCGACGATCTCCGCGACCGGCTCGACCGCCGCCGCGAGCTGTCCGGCCAGCTGAAGCAGCTCGTGGTCGACCGGCTCGACCTGCCCGTCGATCCCGACTGGATCACCGACGACCAGGCGCTCTTCGGCCGCGGCCTCGAGCTCGACAGCGTGGACGCCCTCGAGCTCGTCGTCGGCCTCGAGTTCGAGTTCAACGTGTCGGTGACCGACGACGACGTCGCCATCTTCGGCTCCATCGGCCGCCTCGCCGATCACGTCGAGGACGAGCTGGGTTGAGATGAAGGGTTCCCGACCGCCCCGGGAAGCCCCTCGACGCGAGAACCCGGAATCGAATGGAGACACAGGAAGGACCTGCGGCCCCGTGACCGTCTCCCGCGAATCCGTCCGCAGGTCCTGAAACGCTGCTCGGCTCGTTCGCGCGCGACGTCGTCGTGCGCGCCTTCCATCCCGACGACGCGGAAGGGGTCTGCGAGCTCGTGAACCGCTTCGGGTTGATGACGCACCGGTACGGACGGCCGGTCACGCCCGACGACCTCGTCCGCAGCCTGGCCGAGAACTGCGTCCTCGGCTTCTACGTGGCCACGTTCGGCGACGAGCGCGTCGTCGGCATCGTCGACTACGCGCCGGCCTGCTTCGGCTACGCCTGCCCCGCCGGCGGGCTCCAGGCCCGCACGCTGTTCGTCGACCCGCAGTTCCGGTCGGGACCGGCCATTGCCGAGCTGTTCTCGCAGGGTGTGCAGCTGTGCCTCAACGCCGGCTACCACCGGGTCGACACGCTGACGACGGGCGGCAACGCCAACGCCCTGCGGCTGTTCCGGCGGGCCGGGTTCCGTCAGGTGCAGGAGCCGGCGGTCGGCGCCGAGGAGGTCGTCGAGCTCGTCAACTTCGGGCCGCTCCTCGTGCAGTACCTCTACGGCGCGCTGGCCGGCGGGCCCGGCCTGCGGGCCCTCGGCACCCGGGGCGCGGGTTTCGACTTCAGCCGGGCCTTCCCGCCGGTGCCCCGCAACGCGCCGCCCCGCGACGACGAGGCGTGGCACGGCACGACCGTCGTCCGCTACGAGCTCCAGCTTCCCGGCCGCCGGAGCTTCACGTGCGTGGTCGACCTCGCCACCGAGTCGGTCGCGGCCATCGCGGGCGTCCTCGGCGAGGCGGACCTCCTGCCGATCGGCGCCCGTCTGGCGCGGGCGGGCGGGCGCGCGGGCGTGCGGTGCCGGTACCGCAACTCCACGGGCGTGC
>JACDCH010000294.1 GCA_013694495.1 Acidimicrobiia bacterium
CATCGAGCACGTCGCGTCCGGCGACCCCGCCAGGGCACCGGGCCACGAGCACCTCCGCCAGCCGGTCGTAGACGGGGCCGGGGCCGGCCTGCCACGCGGCGCCGGTTGCCCGGTAGGCGGCGGCGACCGGGTCGATCAGAGCCACCGGCTGCCGCCTCGGGCCAGCTCGCACCACCACCCGAGCTCGTCGTTGTCGCCCAGCGCCTTCTCCCACCCGAACTGCACGAGGGTGCCGAGGAGGCACAGCCCCAGCTGGCGATCCCACCACGGATCGGTCGCCACGCCGTGGCGCTCGAGGGCGGCCCGCAGGTCGACGATGGTGCTCTCCTTCGTGTGCCCGGCCGGGAGGCGGGCCCGGTTGAGCGCGAGGTACCACCCGAGCTCGTGCGCCACCGGTCCCTCGCCCGGGTACATCCAGTCGAGCAGCACCGTGCGGCCGTCGGCCGCCCGCCCGAGGTTGCCCAGCTTCCAGTCGCCGTGGAGGAACGTCTGCGGCGTGTCGCGGACGGCCACCGACAGGGGTCGAGGGTCGTGGCGGAGATCGTCGACCAGCGTCTGGACGTCGGCCGGTGCCCGCTCGGCGAACCGCTGCCAGCCCTCGTGGGCGATGCGGGGGACGGCTTCGGGGAACCCGAGCGCCTCCTCGCCGGCGATGGCGTCGACACCGAACCACGCCCACCGCCGGTGGTGCTCGAGCAGCCCGTGCCCGTCGGCGAAGCCCCACGCGGCCGCCGACAGGGCGGCCAGAGCGTCGAGGAAGCCGAGGTGGTCGGCCTCGGTGATCGGGTCGTCGCCGGTGGGCACGAGGTCGGCCGCCACGTCGCGCATGAGGATCGCCGCGCCGAGGTCGTCGCGGCCCCACCGGGCCACGCCGAGGGTGGCGTGGTCGATGTGGTCGGGCGCGAGGTCCATGAGGCCGAGCTGCCACACCTGGCGGGGTCGGCAGCCGGTGTCCTCCGAGACCCGCATGGTGAAGTCGGAGTCCGGGTGCACGTACTTGACCACGCACCGCTCGCCGTCGATCTCCACCGCTTCGAACGCCGCATCGGAGCGGGACTCGGCCGTCTCGAACCTCCCGGTCCGACGGGCCCCCTCGAGGAGCTCGTCGACCGACCCGGCCAACGCCCGCTGCGTCACGACCGGGATCATCGGGCCGCAGCTGCCATCTCGGCAAGGAGCGGGGCGGCCCAGCGGCCGCCGCAGAACACGGTGTCGGACGCGATGCGGCCCCGGTCGTCGAGCACCACGGTGTGGGCGTGGTGGGCGGCGTGCGGCACGCCGTCCTCCTCCCAGGTCAGGAGGAAGGTGACGAGCTCGCCGTCGCCGGCCGCGAACGGCCGGCGCTCGAGCTCCTCGAAGCGGCCCGGGTGGGCGAACCAGCGCCCGTACTCGGTCGTGATGGCGGTGGGGCCGTCGGCCCGCAGCCGCCAGCCCGGGACGGTGGCGTCGAGCACGGCGCCCTCGGCGTAGAGGTGCTCGGGGATCCCGGCGCCGGCGCGGATGGCGTCGAGCATGTCGTCGATGGCAGGCATGGGCGCAGCGTCGCCCGCCGCCCCTGCAACGAGCCTGCAGGCCGATTGCAGGGCGCCGGGGCGAGGGTCCTCGCATGACCGACACCAACACCATCGAAGGGTTCACCGGCCGGTTCGTCACCGACCTCGCCGCCGTGGCCCACGCCGCCACCGTCGTCGTGGGCGACAAGCTCGGGCTCTACCGGGCGCTGTCCGAGCGGGGTCCGTCGACGGCGGCCGAGCTGGCCGCGGCGACCGGGTGCGACGAGCGCTACCTGCGCGAGTGGCTGAGCGCCCAGGCGGCCAGCGAGTACGCCCACTACGACCCGGCCACCGAGCGCTTCCACCTCGACGAGGGGCAGGCCGCATGCCTGGCCGACGAAGCCCTCCCCACGTTCCTCGCCGGCGGCATGGCCGTCGTGTCGTCGATGCACAAGGACGACGCCCGCATCGTCGACGCCTACCGGACCGGCGCCGGTCTCGGCTGGCACGAGCACCACCACGACCTGTTCGACGGGACGGAGCGGTTCTTCCGCCCGGGGTACGTCGCCAACCTCGTGACCAGCTGGATCCCCGCGCTCGACGGCGTCGAGGCGAAGCTGGCCGCCGGCGCCACGGTGGCCGACATCGGCTGCGGCCACGGCGCCTCGACGATCGTCATGGCCCAGGCGTTCCCGGCGTCCACCTTCGTCGGCTTCGACTACCACGCCCCGTCCGTCGACGTCGCCCGCAAGCGGGCCGCGGACGCCGGGGTGAGCGACCGCGTGACCTTCGAGGTGGCTCCCGCCGACGCCTACCCGGGCACCGGCTACGACCTCGTCTGCATCTTCGACGCCCTTCACGACATGGGCGACCCGACGGCCGCCGCCACCCACATCAAGGCGTCGCTGGCACCGGGCGGGACGTTCCTCCTGGTCGAGCCCAACGCCGGCGACCGGCTCGAGGACAACCTCAACCTGATCGGGCGGATCTTCTACTCGGCGTCGTCGGCGATCTGCACGCCGGCCTCGCGCGCCCAGGACGGTGCCGCCTGCCTCGGCGCCCAGGCCGGCGAGGGCCGGCTGCGGGCCGTGTGCGAGGCGGCCGGGTTCACGTCGTTCCGCCGGGCGACGGAGACGCCGTTCAACATCGTGCTCGAGGCGCGCTAGCAAGACGGCTTGCCCGTCGCCGACCGCTACCTCGACCTGCTCGCCCGCGCGCTGACGCGTGAGCTGTTCCTCGAGAAGGAGGTGCGCAACGTCGACCTGCGGGAGTGGCCCCTCGGCGAGCCGGAGGTACTGCGCTCGCTCCAGCGGGAGCGGGGGTGGCGCCTCGTCCGACCCGGCGCCATCCGCGACGTGCGGGCCGTCGGCCACGACTGGCCGCCGCAGGCGGAGACGATGGTCGGGCTGGCCCGGCTGGCCAACGTCCGGTCGTGCGTCACCACCGCCCTGGCCGACGGCGTGCCCGGCGACCTCGTCGAGACCGGCGTGTGGCGGGGCGGCACGTCGATCTTCGTGCGGGCGACCCTCGAGGCGCTGGGCGACGAGGAGCGGCGGGTGTGGGCCTGCGACTCCTTCGAGGGCCTGCCCGAGGCGGACGCCGAGCGGATCCCCATGGACGTCGAGATGCGGTTCCACGAGTTCCCGCAGCTCGCCGTGGGCCTCGACGCGGTCAAGGCGAACTTCGCCCGGTACGACGTGCTCGACGATCGGGCCGTCACCGACCACCGGGCGGCCCACGGGATCGTCGACGAGATCCATCCGGTCGACTGGACCGCGGTCTGGTGGCGGAAGTCGTGAGCCCGACACCGCCGTAACCTGCCGGCCACCCATGGGGATCGTCGACGAGGACATCGTGGCCGTGCGCCAGGCAGCCGACATCGTGGGCCTCGTCAGCCAGTACACCCAGGGGAAGAAGGTGGGCCGGAGCTGGAGTGGGCTGTGCCCCTTCCACACCGAGAAGAGCCCGAGCTTCAGCGTCAACCCCGAGAAGGGCGTCTTCTACTGCTTCGGCTGCCAGAAGCAGGGCGACGCCATCACGTTCGTCCGGGAGATCGAGCACCTCGACTTCGTGGGGGCGGTCGAGTGGTTGGCGGGGCGCTCGGGCATCTCGCTGCGGTACACGTCGAACGACGAGGGCGAGTCGCGAAAGAAGCGGCGGCACCTGCTCGAGGCCATGACTGCGGCCGTCGAGTGGTACCACGACCGCCTGCTCCACGGGCCCGACGCCGGCGCCGCCCGCGGCTACCTGCGGAGCCGGGGTTTCGACGGCGAGACCGTTCGCGCCTACGGCATCGGCTGGGCCCCGGCAGCCTGGGACGAGCTCGTCACCGCGCTGCGGGTCTCCGTCGACGTCCTCGTCGAGTGCGGGCTCGCCTTCCGCAACCGCAACGGGAAGGCCACCGACGCCTTCCGGGGCCGGCTGCTGTTCCCGATCCACGACGCCGAAGGCAACGCCGTGGCCATCGGTGGGCGCATCCTCCCCGGCGACGAGGGCCCCAAGTACAAGAACTCGCCCGAGACGGCGCTCTACTCCAAGAGCCGGATCCTGTACGGCCTCAACTGGCACAAGTCCGAGATCGTCAAGACCGGCACGGCGGGCGAGGTCATCGTGTGCGAGGGCTACACCGACGTGATCGGCTTCGCCCGGGCCGGTGTGCCCCGGGCGGTCGCCACGTGCGGCACGGCGCTCACCGAGGAGCACGTGAAGCTGCTGGCCAAGTTCGCCAAGCGGATCGTGCTCGCCTTCGACGCCGACGCGGCGGGCCAGGGCGCGGCCGACAAGTTCGCGGCCTGGGAGGACCGCTACGAGCTCGAGGTGTGCGTCGCCGACCTCCCCCCGGGCCGCGACCCGGGCGACCTCGCCTTCGACGACCCCGAGCGCCTGCGCGCCGCGGTGGCGCCGGTGGCCGACGAGGGCCTGCGCGAGCGGGGGGCCAAGCCGTACCTCGCCTACCGCATCGACCGCATCCTGGCCGCAGCCGACCTCCGCTCGATCGAGGGCCGGGCCCGGGCCGCGGAGGCCGCCGTGGCCGCGGTCGCCGAGCACCCGAAGCAGGTTGTCAGGGACCCGTACCTGATGCTGCTGGCGCCGATCGTCAAGGTCGACCACGAGCAGCTGCGGGCGATGCTGCACCAGGGCGCCCGGCCCCGGGTGGGCGGCCGCCCCGAACGGGACCGCCCGGAGCCCGACCGCCACCGGGGGCACGCCGGCGCCGAGGAGGAGGCCCTGACGCTGCTGGTGCACCGCCCCGAGGACATGGCGCCGTGGCTCGACGACGCCCTGTTCGTCGACGACCGCCACCTGGTCGTCTACTGGGGGCTCCTGGCCGAGCCCGACGCCGGTGCCGCGCTGGTGCTCCTGCAGGAGACCGACCCCGGCGCGGCCGAGGTGCTGGCCCGGCTGGCCGTGTCCGACTCGGACGCCGACCCGAGCGACGTGGGGGCGCTGTTGCTGGGCGCGGCGGCGGGCCGCCGGCTGCGCGAGGTCGAGGCCGAGGCCCGGGTGGCGGTCGACCCGCTCGCCTACGCGGGCGAATCGGCAGCCCTCGCCCTCGGCATCGAACGGCTGCGGGATCCGGCCACCCGGGCCGAGGCGGCCACGACGCTGCTCGGTCTCCTCCGGCCGAACGCCGACGGGTGATCCGGGCGGCGACGAGTACCCTGCACACACCTTCGAGCGAGGACGGGGAGTGACGGAGCCGATGACGCCGCGCCGTTCGGGCGCCTGGGAGGTGGGGGCGATATGAGCGATACCGCGCCTGTCGTTCCCGCGCCTCCCGGCTCCGCGGTCGAGGCCGTCGACGAGGACACCCTGCGCCGGCTGGTGGCCCTGGCCCACACCCGGCCCCACCTCACGGCCGACGACATCGTCGCCGCCATCAGCGTCGAACTCGAGCCGGACCAGCTGGCCGAGGTCCACGAAGAGCTCGTCCGCCTCGGCGTCCGCATCGTCCTCGAGGACCAGCTCGAGGAGGAGATGGTCGACCTCGAGGTGCCCGACGCGATGCTCGCCGCCCGCCGGCTGGTCCGTCGCCGGGCCCTGCGCACCTCTGTCGAACGGCCCAGCAACGACCGCGGCGGCTCCGCCGGCACCTCGTCCGACCCGGTCCGCATGTACCTGAAGGAGATCGGGCGCGTCCCGCTCCTGAACGCCCTCGAGGAGGTCGAGCTGGCCATGCGCATCGAGTCCGGGGCCATGGCCTCCGAGCGCCTGGCCGACCTCAACGCGTCGGGCGAGCTCCTCACGATGGAGTTCTCCGAGCGGCGCCGGGCGGAGCGGGCCGTGCGCGACGGCGAGGAGGCCAAGGGCGAGCTGATCCAGGCCAACCTGCGCCTGGTCGTGTCCATCGCCAAGCGCTACGTGGGGCGCGGGATGCTGTTCCTCGACCTCATCCAGGAGGGGAACCTCGGCCTGATGCGGGCCGTCGAGAAGTTCGACTACACGAAGGGCTTCAAGTTCTCCACGTACGCCACGTGGTGGATCCGCCAGGCCATCACCCGAGCCATCGCCGACCAGGCCCGCACGATCCGCATCCCCGTGCACATGGTCGAGTCGATCCACAAGGTGCACCGGGTGCAGCGCCAGATGCTCCAGGAGCTCGAGCGCGAGCCCACCATCGACGAGATCGCCGACAAGGTCGACATGACCCCGGTCCGGGTGCGCGAGATCCTGCGCATCTCCCAGGACCCGCTGTCGCTCGACTCACCGGTGGGCGAGGAGGACGACAGCTTCCTCGGCGACTTCATCGCCGACACCGACGCCGAGGCCCCGGCCGAGGTGGCCGCCCGGCTCATGCTCAACTCCGCCGTCCTCGAGGCCCTCGGCGAGCTCAACGAGCGCGAGCAGCAGGTCGTGCGCCTCCGCTTCGGCCTGGAGGACGGCCAGGCCCGCACCCTCGAGGAGGTGGGCCGCGAGTTCGGCGTCACCCGCGAGCGCATCCGCCAGATCGAGTCGAAGACCCTGGCGAAGCTCCGTCACCCCCACCGCAGCCAGAAGCTCCGCGACTACCTCGACGGGGAGTGAGCCCCCGCCGGCGCCGGTCGCGCTGCGGGTCGTGGGGCGGGTGGGGATCGAACCCACGCATCTCCGGTTATGAGCCGGGCGCTCTGACCACTGAGCTACCGCCCCGCGCCGCCAGGATGGCACGGGCGGGGGAGCGTCGACGGCGCCGCACGAAGCGGCGCCTCATGGGGTGCTCGGAACGTCCCCCATACCCGTCGCCGAGATTTCGTTTCGACCGCCTCCGCCGGCCGAAACCCGCCACCGTGCTTCTTGG
>JACDCH010000295.1 GCA_013694495.1 Acidimicrobiia bacterium
GTGCTACCCGCCGAAGGCTGCCTCCGCCGGTTGGGCTGGCACGCGCAAGCCATCAGAACGGGCCGGGCACATCGGCGGCCCCGGTGGCCGCGATGCCGTCCACGAGGAGCGCGGTGAGGCGCTCGACCAGCACGCGCCGGGGCACCCCCCGCGTGGTCGACCACGTCTCGGCGGCGAGGAAGACGGCGCCGAGGATGGCGGCCGACCAGACCGGCGCGATGGCGTCGTCGGCCCCGGCGCGGCGCAGCGCCCCGCCGAGGGCGTCGGTGACGAGCCGGCCCACGACGAACTCGATCGATGCCTCCCCGGAAGGGCTCGAGTCGGACTGCAGGAAGCGCCAGAGGGCTGGCTCGTTGTCGACGAAGCGGCAGAACACGTCGATGCCGTCGCGCAGCAGGTCGCGGAACGGCGCCGCCCGCTCCACCACCGGCGCCAGCGCGGTGCCGAGGTCGGCGGCGTAGCGCTGGACGAGGGCGGTGGCGATGCCGGACCGGTCGCCGAAGTGGTCGTAGAGGATCGGGCGAGTCACGCCCGCCTCGGCGGCCAGCTCGGCCATCGAGACGTCAGGCCCGTGGGTGCGGATGGCCCGCACGCAGGCGTCGAGCAGCTCGTCGCGCCGCTCGATCGGGTCGCGGCGCGGCCCCTTCGGTCGGCCCACCCTCCGTGCCCCCGTCGCCGTCATGGCTGTGACCTCCGACCGTCCCCGGCCCCTCGACAGCGAAACCGACACTGTGTAAGTTACACCCTGACGGATGCGAGGGGAAGGATCATCATGCGAGATGACGCGGTGCTGCTGGGCCGGGACGGGGTCGACGACCTCGACGCCATCCTCGAGCTGCGATCGGATCCCTCCGCCGTGCTGCGGTCGGTGCGCGACGACGCGCCGGCCCTGTTCACGTGGGACTACGAGCGCTCGAGGGCGCCGCTCTCGAAGCTCTACGAGAAGGCCAAGTCGGCGCAGTGGAACGCCACCACCGACCTGCCCTGGGACACCGAGGTCGACCAGGAGATGCTGGCCGCGACCTCGCCCATGCAGGGGCCCGAGATGCTCGCCGCCTCCGGCGTCGACCTCACCGGCACCGCCTTCGAGCGGTGGAGCAAGGCCGACTGGACCAATGCGGCCATCGAGCAGCAGAACTGGACGCTGTCGCAGTTCCTCCACGGCGAGCAGGGCGCGCTCCTGTGCTCCGCCAAGATCGTCGAGACGGTGCCGTGGATCGACGCCAAGTACTACGCGTCGACCCAGGTGATGGACGAGGCCCGCCACGTCGAGGTGTTCGCCCGCTACCTCGACGAGAAGATGGACGGCCACTACCCGATCGATCCGCACCTGGCGCTGCTGCTCGACGACGTCATCGCCGACAGCCGCTGGGACATCACGTACCTGGGCATGCAGATCATGGTCGAGGGCCTGGCGCTCGCCGCCTTCGGCCTGGCCCAGGCCATCACACAGGAGCCGCTGCTCAAGCAGCTGCTGCGCTACGTGATGAGCGACGAGGCCCGCCACGTGGCCTTCGGCGTGCTGTCCCTCAAGGAGTTCTACGAGGGCCTCTCCGACGCCGAGCTGGCCGAGCGCCAGGAGTTCGCCTTCGAGGCCGCGGTGCGCATGCGCGACCGGCTCGTCGGTCGCGAGGTGTGGGACCGGCTCGGCGTCGACCCCAAGGAGGCGATGCGGGTGCTCAACCCGTTCGGCGACGACAAGAACGCCGACCCCTTCCAGATGCTCCTCTTCTCCAAGATCGTGCCCAACCTCTCGAAGCTCGGGCTGCTCGACGCCAACGGCGGCTGGCTGCGCACGAAGTTCGACGGCCTCGGCGTCACCCAGTTCGAGACGTGGACCGACACCACCATCGAGTACGAGTTGCTCGACGCCGTCACCGCCGACCGCGAGGCCGAGGCCTCCGAGGCCTCCGAGGCCTCCTGAGCCTGAGCGCGGGTCCCGCGCCGAGCCGGCCGGCGGACGCTTCGCCTGGCCCGACGACCGTCGGTCTCGCGACGAGTGGCCCTCGGCGTCCTCCGGGCCCGGACCGACCCTGGGCACCCCTCCGGGCAGTGACCTACGGTCGTCGCCGTGCCGAGCACCACCACCAACGGGATCACCATCGAGTACGAGACCACGGGGGATCCGGCTGACCCCGCCCTGCTCCTCGTCATGGGGCTGGGCGCGCAGCTGATCGCGTGGCCGATCGAGCTCCGCGACGCGCTCGCCGCCCGCGGCTACTTCGTGATCGCCCACGACAACCGCGACGTCGGGCGCTCCACCAAGTTCGACGACGGGCCCCGGCCCGACGTCGCCGCCGCCTTCACCGGCGACTTCTCGAGCGCGGCCTACACGTTGAGCGACATGGCCGCCGACGCCGTCGGCCTGCTCGACGCCCTCGGGATCGACGCCGCCCACATCGTCGGCGCGTCGATGGGCGGGATGATCGTCCAGACGATGGCCATCGAGCACCCCGACCGGGTGCTCTCGTTGTGCTCGATCATGTCGATGACCGGCGCCGACGACGTCGGTACGCCGAGCGCGGAGGCGCTGCAGGTGCTCCTGAAGCCGCCGGCGTCCACGCGCGAGGAGGCCATCGCCAACAGCGTCGAGGCGAGCCGCGTCGTCGGCTCCGCCGGCTTCCCGTTCGATGAGCCGCGCATCCGGCAGCGGGCCGAGGCGAGCTACGACCGCTGTTTCCACCCGAGGGGCATCGCCCGCCAGCTCGTGGCCATCCGGGCCTCGGGCGACCGCACCGAGAAGCTCGGGCAGCTCGACGTGCCCACGCTGGTGGTGCACGGCGACATCGATCCGCTCGTGACGCTCAGCGGGGGCGAGGCCACCGCCAAGGCGATCCCGGGAGCGGACCTGATGGTCATCGAGGGTATGGGCCACGACCTCCCCGAGGCGCTCTGGCCCCGGCTGGTCGACGCCATCGCCGCCAACGCAGCCAAGGCGGGGGCGCCGACGATCCCCTGAACCGGTGCTGGCGTCGGCCCCGCCCGACCGGAAGATCGTCGCATGACCAGGAAGACGGTGGGCTGTCGGGCGGCGGTCGCGGTCTCGGGATGCGAACCGTCCAGCACCCCACCGTCAGGACCGGCCCTCCCAGGTGGGCGCCCGCTTCTCGAGGAACGCACCGATGCCCTCGCGGGCGTCGGGGATGGTGGCGTTGGCCACCATCGTGTGGGCCGCCACGTCGTAGGCCGCGGCTTGGTCGAGGCCGAGCTGCTGCCAGAACGTGCGCTTGCCCACGGCGATCACGGCCGGGCTGGCCTCGGCGATGCGGCGGGCGAGAGCGTCGACGGTGGCGGACAGCTCGGAGGCCGGCACCACGTCGTTGACGAGGCCCCAGTCGAGCGCCGTGCGGGCGTCGACGAGGTCGCCGGTCAGGAGCATCTTCATGGCCCGCTTCGGGCCGATCGCCCGCGACAGCGGCACCATGGGCGTGGAGCAGAACAACCCGATGCGCACCCCGGGCGTGGCGAAGCGGGCGCCCTCCTCGGCGACGGCCAGGTCGCAGGCGGCCACGAGCTGGCACCCCGCGGCGGTGGCGACGCCGTTCACCTCGGCGATGACGGGCTGGCCGATCGACTGCACCGTCTGCATGAGCGCAGTGCAGGCGCCGAACACCTCCGTCGCCTTGGCCGTGTCGCACGTCGCCAGCTCGGTGAGGTCGTGGCCGGCCGAGAACACCGGGCCGGCGCCGGCGAGCACGACC
Source organism: Acidimicrobiia bacterium (assembly GCA_013694495.1). GTDB lineage: Bacteria > Actinomycetota > Acidimicrobiia > Acidimicrobiales > JACDCH01 > JACDCH01. The sequence continues at coordinate 3,702 of JACDCH010000295.1, forward strand.
ACGTCGCCGGCCACGGCCAGCAGCGCCTTCGTGAGCTCCTCCATCAACGGCAGCGACAGCGCGTTGCGTCGTTCCGGTCGGTTCAACGTGATGCGCGTGACCGGGCCCTCGTCGGTCACCAGCAGGTGCTCCACGGCGCCGACCGTACTGCCGGGCCCCCCTCGGTGCCGGGCCGTGTGAACCGTGATGGGCGCCGACGAGTCGCTCGCGGTCGACTTCACCACCGATGGGTGCCAGCATGACCGTACGGTCACGTCTGCAC
>JACDCH010000334.1 GCA_013694495.1 Acidimicrobiia bacterium
GCCCCGTCACCTCCGCCTGCGCCGCCCGCTCCGCCACCAATGCCGGCGCCGGCGCCCGCCCCCACGTCGCCGCCGCGGGCGTCGACCGACGCAGCCGCGGTCGAGGCGCTCATCCTCGAGCACCACAACGCCCAGCGGGCGGCGCACGGACTCGCCCCGTTCCAGCAGTCGTCGTGCCTCGACGGCGTGGCCCGGTCGTGGTCAGTTCGGCTGGCGAGCACTGGCCGGTTGCACCACAACCCCTCCTACGCCGACCAGACGCTGGCCTGCGTCGCGTGGCGGGCCGCGGCCGAGAACGTCGCCTACAACCCGTCGCCGACCGTGCTCACCACCGCCTGGATGCAGAGCGGCCCCCACCGGGCCAACATCCTCGACCCGGCGCTCACCGTCGTCGGCATCGGGGTCACGATCGACGCCGCCGGCACCATCTGGGCCACCGTCGACTTCGCCGGGTGAGCCCGGTGGGCGGGCGGTCCACCTCGTCGACGGCACCTACGAGCCGTTCCGCTGCTTCCACGGCGCGCCCCGGGTGACGGCGACGAGCGGCGGCGAGGTCGGCGCCGACCGGGCCGGCAACTGGTGTGCAGGAACCGGACCGAAGCGTCCGGCTGCTGCACTCCGGTCGGGGTGGCGGCACGGCAGACGAGGAAGTCGATCAGCCCGCCATGGGGCCTGCCAGGCTGGCCCGGTGATCACCCACCTGGTGGACGGCACCTACGAGCTGTTCCGGTACCACTTCGCCCCGAACAACAGGGACCTCGAGGGTGGCGCCACGAAGGGCGTCGTGCGCTCGCTGCTCGAGCTCGTCGCCAGCGGGGCCACGCACGTCGCCGTCGCCACCGACCACGTCATCGAGTCGTTCCGCAACGACCTGTGGGCCGGCTACAAGTCGTCGGCCGGCATGCCGCCCGAGCTCCTGCGCCAGTTCGGCCCAGCCGAGGAGGCCATGGTCGCCGCCGGCTTCACCGTGTGGCCGCAGGTCATCCACGAGGCCGACGACGGCCTGGCCGCTGGCGCGGTCATGGCTGCGGCGGACCCGCGCGTGGAGCAGGTCGTGATCTGCACGCCCGACAAGGACCTGGGGCAGTGCGTCGGCTGGGGCGACGGCAAGGTCGTGCAGTGGGACCGCCGGCAGGACAAGTGGTTCGACGCCGACGGCGTGCACGGCCGCCTCGGGGTGCCCCCCTCGTCGATCCCCGACCTGCTGGCCCTTGTCGGCGACACCGCCGACGGGTTCCCCGGGCTCCCCGGGTGGGGGGCGAAGTCAGCCGCCGCCGTGCTCGACCGGTGGGGTCACCTCGAGGACATCCCCGACGACCCGATCACGTGGGACTCGGGCATCCGCAGTGCCTCGAAGCTCAACGCTGTGCTACGCGATCAGTGGCAGCTCGCCATACTGTTCCGGCGCATCGCCACGGTCGAAGTCGACGCCCCCGTCTCCGGGAGCGTCGACGAGATCGAGTGGACCGGCCCGGCCCACCCCGCCCGGCTGGCGGAGCTCTGCGGGCCGGAGCTCGTCACCCGGGCGGAGAAGCTCGCCGCCCGCTGACCGCCGGATCAGGCACGGCGGCCGCTGATGAGCCGCCACGCGATGACGGCGAGAATGATGACGACGAGGATGTAGATCAGGTTCACGGTGCCTCCAGGCTCCAGGGATCCCCACCGCTTCCCGATTCGCCGCTCGGCGAGCCTCGCGAGCCCGCGGCCTGCCGGTTTGCCCCGTTCTCGACCCCGGATCAGCCGTTCTTCGGCAGGTCCTTGTAGGGCTTTCCCTTATCGGCCGACGGCTCCTTCGGCAGCCCGAGCACCCGCTCGCCGATGATGTTGCGCTGCACCTGGTCGGTGCCGCCGTAGATGGCCGGGGCCTGGGCGAACAGGGCGACCTCGGTGACCATGGCGAGGAACGGGTTGCCGGTGGCGGCGTCGAGGGCGGCCCGCTCGTCGCGGTCGTAGGCGTGGAGGGTGCCGTAGGCGCCGACCACGCCGAGGCCGACGTCGCGCGTCTGGCGCACGATCTCGCTCATCGACAGCTTCGAGATGTTGGGCAGGCCGGGGATGTCCTGGCCGGCGGCCTTGGCGGCCTTCAGCCGCAGGGTGTTGAAGCGGCCGAGCTCGTTGAGCGTGTGCAGCTTCATGAGGGCCTGGCGTGTGCTCGGCTCCTTGATGGCGCCGTTGGACTTCGCCAGCTCGACGATGAGCTGGTAGCCGCCGCTGAGCATGCCGACGGGGTCACCGCCCCCTTCGCCGCGGACCCGGACGAAGTCGCCGGCCCGCCGGTCGAGGTCGCCGGCGACGGTGCCCGGCGTGGCCACCGAGGTGGCGCCGTGGCCGCCGCCCGAGCCGAGCCCGGAGCGCTCGAACATCAGGGTGGTGTTGGCCACGGCCCAGCCGTTGTTGAGGCCGCCGATGATGGCGTCGTCGGGCACCCGGCCGTCCTCGATGAACACCTCGTTGAACAGGGCCCGGCCGGTCATCTCCCGCAGCGGGCGCACGTCGACGCCGGGCTGATGCATGTCGAACGAGAACCAGGTGATGCCCTGGTGCTTCGGCTGCTCGGGATCGGTCCGGGCGATCAGCATGCCGAGGTCGGCGTACTGGCCACCGGACGTCCAGACCTTCTGGCCGTTGATGATCCACTCGTCGCCGTCCTTGATGGCCTTGCATCCGAGGCCGGCGAGGTCGGAGCCGGCGCCCGGCTCGCTGAAGAGCTGGCACCACCCCTTCTGGCCCGTGACGATGTCGCGGAGGTAGAGGCTCTTCTGCTCGTCGGTGCCGTGGGTGGCGATCGTCGGGCCCGCGAGCATGAGGCCGAGGCCGCCGGGGGCGCCGAGCGCGCCGTGCTTGGCGATGGTGGTGCCGACCCGGTTGGTCTCCTCGCGCGACAGGTCGCGCCCGAACCAGGCGGACGGCCACGACGGCGCCGACCAACCTTCCGTGCCCAGGCGCTCCCACCACTCGCCCACGGTGAGGTCCGGGTTCCACTCGCTGTCGAGGAACTTCTGGAGGTCGTCGATCGCGTCAGCCACGCCCGAAGTCGACACCGTTCTTGACCCGCCGGTCAAGTCCCTGCCGGAAGAGCTGCCGACCTCGCGCGAAGCTCGATCCCGTGACACCGGCCGGCTGGTACCAGGATCCGCTCGAGACGGCAGAGCTGCGGTGGTTCGACGGCGCCGCCTGGACCGAGCACGTCGCCACCGGCGGGCGCTCGTACACGGCGGCGGTCACGGGGGCGC
>JACDCH010000361.1 GCA_013694495.1 Acidimicrobiia bacterium
CGCTGGAGCGGGCCTCGGCCGCCACCGACACCGAGATGACGAGCGCGTCGCCCTCGGGCTCGAGGCGGACCTGGCCGACGGGCTCGCCGTCGACCTCGGCGATGGCGAGGGAGGTGGCGTCGTCGGCGAGCAGCCGGCGGAGCCAGGCGACGTGGTCGTCCCAGGGCACCGGCTCGGCCTGGAACGACCACGATCGGACGGCGGCGTCGTTCACCCACCGGTGGAGGAGCTGGGCGTCGTCCTCCGTCGCCGCCCGGAGCGTCGGCGCGGGGGTCACCGGAGCGCGCCGTCCCGGTCGAGGACGTCCCACGTGACCGGCGTGCCGCGGGTGACGGCGGCGGTGAGGGTGGCGCCGAGCACGTCGGGCAGGTGGATCGGGGCGAGGCCATCGCCGGGGCGTACCGAGCGCACGTGGGTCCGCTCCACGACCGAACCGGCGGGCAGGTCGGCGACGAAGAACAGCGACCGCCGGAACGCGAGGCTCGGCACTTCGTCGGGGCTCGGCCCGTAGCGCACCTGCCCGAGGGCGGACTCCGCCTCGCGGACGACGCCGACGAGCCGAGCGAGGTCGTCGGGCTCGAGCGAGAACGACGCGTCCGGGCCGCCGTCGGACCGCCGGAGCGTCACGTGCTTCTCGAGGACGCAGGCGCCGAGGGCCACGGCGACGACGGCGCTGGTGTCGGTCATGGTGTGGTCGCTGAGACCGACCGGCACCTGCCACCGGTCGCGAATGTCCTGGATGGTGCGGAGGTCGAGCTCGTCGACGGCGGCGGGGTACCGGCTGTTGCAGTGGAGCAGGACGATCTCCGCGGCGCCGGCGCCGCGCAGGGTGGTCACCGCCTGGTCGATCTCGACCTCGTCGGCCAACCCGGTCGACGCGATCACCGGCCGACCGGTGCGCCCCACCGCAGCGAGCAGTTCGTGGTCGACGAGCTCGAACGACGCGACCTTGTGCGCGGGTGGGTCGAACGTCTCCAGCAGGTCGATGGCCGCCTGGTCGAACGGGGTCGAGAAGGCGAGCACACCTAGTTCCCGAGCCCGATCGAACAGCGGCGCCATCCACTCCCAGGGCGTCATCGCCTCGGTGTAGAGGTCGTACAGGCGCCGGCCGTCCCACGAGTTCGAGCCCTGCACGGAGAACCAGGGCTGGGGCGCGTCGAGCGTGAGCGAGTCAGGCGTGTACGTCTGGAACTTCACGGCGTCGGCGCCGGACTCGGCTGCGGCGTCGATGATGGCGAGCGCCCGCCCGAGGTCGCCGTTGTGGTTGCCCGAGAGCTCGGCGACGATCAGCGCCGGGGCGCCCGGCCCCACGACCCGCGTCCCGAGGTGGACGGCGGCCGGCTCGTTCACCGGGCCACCCCCCAGGGGCCGTGGTCGTCGTCGACCACGTCGACCTGGCGGTCGGCCGCCAGCCAATGCGCCAGCACGGGTCGCACGGCCGCAGGCTCGCAGCCGTCCAGCGCCCACCTCACCGACGCCCGACCGTCGTCGCCGGCCACCACCGTCGTCGTGCCCCGCACGTCCCCGTCGGCGCACACGTCCCACGTCCGCTCGCTGCGGCCCGCGTCGCCGGCGAAGCGGAGCGGCTCGAGCCGGAGGCCCGGTCCCGCCCCTTGGCGGCCGAGGGCGTCGAGGATCGTCGTCCACCGAGCATGCCGTAGGTCGTCGACCGCGGTCACCGCGCCCCGCAACCAGTCCAGGTCGGCCGCCGTGTCGATCGTCCACCGCTCCTCGCCCGCAGCCCGGTCGCCCAGGTGCTGGGCCAGCTGGTAGCGGCCGGGGTGGCGGTAGAGGTACGAGGTCACGTGCTCCCGGTCGGCCGGATCCGTGGCGAGCCCCGCTGCTTCCCGCAGCGCGGTGGGGTCGACCACCTCCACGTCGAGGCCGTCGGGGAACGTCCGCAGGAGCGTGTTCGACGTGTACGCCGCTCCGGAGTCGCGGTGCGTGGCCGCCACGGCGCGCACGAGGTCGGGATCGAGCAGCGGGCAGTCGCCGGTGAGACGGACGACCGCGGTCGCCGGGTGCGCGTCGACGGCGAGGAGGAACCGGCTCAGCACGTCCGCTTCGGAGCCCCGGAGCACCGGCGTCGCCAGCTCCTCGGCGAGGGCCGCCACGGCATCGTCGGCTGGGGCGTCGGAGGTGGCCACGACCACCTCGATCCGGGGCTCGCCGGCGAGCGGCGCGAGGCGGGTGAGCAGGAACCCGAGCAGGGGCAGCCCGTCGACGTCGGCGAGGACCTTGCCGGGGAGCCGGGTCGACCCGGTCCGGGCCTGCACGACGCAGGTGAGGTCGTTCACGCCGCCGCCGCCCTGATGGCGGCCACGAGCGCGACCGACCGCGCGCCGAGGGCGGCGCCCACGGGCAGCGCGGGTCCGCCCGCGACCCACTCGAGGAAGGCGGACGCCTGCCGCTCGTACGAGCGGTCGACGGGGTCGCCAGCGGGCTCGGTGCGGACACCGTCGGCGTCCTCGACCTCCAGCACGGAGCGGGCCCAGTCGAGCCGCACGGCGCCGTGCTCGCCGATCACCTCGACGCCCCGGCGGTAGCGCCGGCTGAGGTAGTCGAGCCGGATGGTGGCGCAGACGCCGCCGGGTCCCTGCAGCACCGCGGCGACGGTGTCCTCGACGTCGATCTCGAGCGGCCCGAGGCGGTCGACCACCGCGCCCCGCACCCGGTAGTCGCCGTCGCCGACCAGCCACAGCAGCACGTCGAGCTCGTGGATCGCGTCGTGGAGCACGCCGCCGCCGAGCGCGGCCCGGGCGGAGTAGCCGGCGCGGTAGTCGGTGCCGGGCCGCCAGTCCGGCAGCCAGCTGCCGAACCACAGCGCCACCGAGCTGATCCGGCCGACCGCAGCGCTGGCCGCCACCTCGGCCAGGCGCACGAGCGGTCGATGGAACCGGAGGTTGAAGGCCACCGCGACCCGGTCGGCCACCGCGGGGGCGAGGAGGGGGGACAGGTCGTCGCCGGCCAGGCCGAGGGGCTTCTCGACGAGCACCCGGCGGCCGGCGGCCAGGGCGACGGCGGCGTGCTCGACGTGCAGGCT
>JACDCH010000381.1 GCA_013694495.1 Acidimicrobiia bacterium
GTGCGGGCTCGGCCTTCTTCCGGGTGCGGGCGCCGGCCGGCCGCGCCGGCGCCTCCTCGACGTCGGGGGCGGGTCTCGCGGCAGCCGCCCTGGCCTCCTCGGCCAGCCGGTCCTTGATGACCTTCAGGGGCAGGAAGTGGTCTCGCTGCTGGCTGAGGATCCACCGGAGGCGGACGATGTCGGGCTCGTAGAACTTGCGGTAGCCCGACGGGGTGCGCTCGGGGTCGAGGAGGCCCTGGCTCTCGAGGAACCTGATCTTGGAGATCGTGATGTCCGGGAACTCCTGCTGGAGCAGGGAGAGGACCTCGCCGATGGACAGGTGCGGGCGCGAGGTCGGCGGGGCGTCGGCCATCGCCGGTCAGCGCCCGGAGAAGTACGACAGCCGGTACTTGCCGATCTGGATCTCGTCGCCGTTCTTGAGCGTGGCGTCGGCGTCGATCCGCTCCCGGTTCAGGAACGTGCCGTTGAGCGAGCCGACGTCGCGCAGCGCGAACCCGCCGCTCGCCCGCCGGAACTCGACGTGACGGCGCGACACGGTGACGTCGTCGAGGAACAGGTCGCTATCGGGGTGGCGGCCGGCGGTGGTGACGTCCTTCGTGAGGGCCAGCCGGGCACCGGCGATGGGCCCCCTGACGACCACGAGGAGGCCGCCGTCGGGCGGGATGTCGTCGAGGTCGAAGGTGAACTCGCCGGAGTCGGAGCCGTCGGGGGCAGGCTGGGCGGCGTCGATCTGGAAGCTGATCGTGGTGGGGTCGTCGACCGAGCGCTCGAGCGGGTTACCGCACGAGGAGCAGAAGTTCGAGCCGAGCCCGTTCTTGTGCCCGCAGTTGTTGCAGAAGACGTCGGCCACGTCCGGAACCGTCAGCCCTCGACGAGGGCGCGGTAGCCGCCGGCGTCGAGGAGCTCGGCCAGCTGCGCGGGATCGTCGGGCTCGATGATGCAGATCCAGCCGTCGCCGTAGGGGTCGTCGTTCAGCTTGTTGGGGGCGTCGACCAGCTCGGCGTTGACCTCGACGACCGACCCGGTGATCGGGGCGTAGATGTCGGACACCGACTTCGTCGACTCCACCTCGCCGCAGGCGGCGCCCGCTTCGAGCGTCGAACCAACCTCCGGGAGCTGGACGAACACGACGTCGCCGAGCGTGTCCTGGGCGTAGTCGGTGATCCCGATGCGCACCTTGCCGTCCTCGAGGCGGACCCACTCGTGGTCCTTCGAGTAGCGGAGCTCGTCGGGCACGTTCATGGCCCGCAACCTACTCCAACCCTCGACGGGAGCTGGAGGGTTCGTGCGGGATCCCGGACGCCCTGCAGGTCAGCGCAGCATCTGGCGGATGCGGCGGGCGTACTCCTGGGCCAGGCGCCGGGCGGCGGCGTCGGAGCCGGCCTCGGCCCAGACCCGGGTGAGGGGGTCCTCGGGATCGGGCAGCACGAGGGCCCAGCCGTCGTCGTGGCGGATCTTGACCCCGTCGACCAGCTCGATGGGCCGGTCCTTTGTGAGCTCCACCAGGCCCCGCATGACGGCACCTTTCTGCTCCCACGGGGTGACCACCGATTCGACGACGACGTGCGGGCTCGGCAGCTCGGCGACGATGTCCCCCAGCTTCGCCCCGGTGATGGCGAGCAGCTCCAGCAGCTTCACCAGCGTGGCCGCGGCGTCGAAGGCGGGCAGGAACCCCGGGAGGATGTACCCGCCGTCGAGGGAGGCGGCGAAGCCCACGCCGGGCTCGCTGGCGGCGTCCATCAGGGCGGGCGTCGACATCTTGGTCCACTGCACGGCGACGCCGTTGGCCGCGGCGATCGTCTCGGCGTGGGCCGTGGCCGCCACCGGGAGGGCGATCCGGTCGCCCAGCAGCCGCCCCGATACGAGGGTGAGGAGGGCGAGCATGCCCTCGGAGTGGGTGAGCACGTGGCCGTTGTCGTCGACGATCGTCAGGTGCTCGCCGTCGGGGTCGATGACCGCGCCGACGTGGGCCCCGGAGGCCTTCACCAACGCCGCGACGTTGGCGGCGTGGACAGACATGTCGTACTCCATGGCCCCGGCCGTGCTGGCGTAGGGGTTCACGGCGAGGACGTCGGCACCCATCTTGGCCAGGACGTTGGGCATCACGAAGCTCGTGCTGCCGTAGCCGTAGTCGACGACCACCTTGAGCCGGGCCGACGCCAGGGCGGAGGTGTCGACGGTGGCCTCGAGCGCGGCGGTGTACATCTCGAGGGCCCGGGGCGGGAAGCCGATCTCGCCGATCTCCCCGGGGAAGACCCGTCGGAAGTCCTCCCGGTTGAAGACCCGCTCGATCTTGCGCTGCCCGGCCTCGGCGAGGTCGAGGCCGTGGGCGTCGAAGAAGCGGATGACCACCGACTGCGGGTCGCTCTCGACGAGGCGGACCGTGGACCCGGCCTTGGCGATGGGCTGGCGGGTCATGAAGCGGGTGACCGGGACCGAGGCCATCTCGAGGTCGAGCACGTTGATGCCGCTGGCGTTGAGGCCGGCCATCATCGCCCGCTTGAGCATGCGGGCGGCCCGCGACGAGTCGCGGGACGTGATGACGGTGTCGCCCTTCTTGAGCGACGTGCCCCACGCCATGGCGAGCTTCGTGGCCAGCTCGGGGCTGATGTCGACGTTGGCCAGGCCGGCCACGCCGTCGCGCCCGAACAGCGACCGGGCGCCGCGGCTCTCCCAAACGATCGAGGAGTTGACGACTGCGCCCTGCTCGACGGTCTTGAACGGGTACACCTTGACGCCCGTCCCGAGCACGGCGTCGTTGCCGATGAAGGACTCGTCGCCGATGACGACGCCCTCCTCACAGCGCACCCCGTTGCGGAGGTCGCAGGCCCGCCCGACGACGGTGCCCCGGAGTCGCACGGACTGGCCGAGGTACGCGTTGTCGTGCACGACGACCCGCTCGAGGTCGGCGCCGGCCCGCACCCGCACGTTGTCGCCCAAGACCGTGTACTGCCCCAGCCGCACGCCGGCCTCGACCCGGCAGGAGTCGCCGATGATGGCGGGCCCGACGACGTTGGCGTCGGGGTGGATCTCGGCCCCCTCCCCAAGCCACACGCCCTCACCCAGGCGGAAGCCGGGGATGTCGAGCTCGACCTTGCCGTCGAGGAGGTCCTTGTGGGCCCGGACGTAGGCCTCGAGGGTGCCGACGTCCTCCCAGTAGCCCTCGGCCACGGCGCCGTAGAGCGGCTTGCCTGCTTCGAGCAGCGCCGGGAACACGTCGGAGGAGAAGTCGACGGAGCGGCCTTCAGGGATGTAGTCGAAGATCTCCGGCTCGAGCACGAAGATGCCGGTGTTGATGGTGTCGCTGAACACCTGGCCCCACGTTGGCTTCTCGAGGAACCGCTCGATCGAGCCGTCGTCGCGGGTGATCACGATGCCGAATTCGAGAGGGTCGTCGACCCGCACGAGGCCGATGGTGGCCATCGCGTCGTGCTCCTCGTGAAACGTGAGGATCTTGCCGAGGTCGATGTCGGTGAGGACGTCGCCGGAGATCACGAGGAACCGCTCGGTGAGCACGTCCTTGGCGTTGCCGACCGAGCCGGCCGTACCGAGGGGGTTCTCCTCGGTGGCGTAGACGATGTTGACGCCCCACTCGCTGCCGTCGCCGAAGTAGGTGCGGATGGCGTTGGGCATGAACGCGAGGGTCACGACGATCTCGTCGAAGCCGTGCAAGCGCAGGAGTTCGACGATGTGCTCCATCATCGGCCGGTTGGCCAACGGCATCATCGGCTTCGGCTGGTTGCTGGTGAGCGGACGCAGCCGGCTCCCCTCGCCCCCGGCCATGATCACGGCCTTCATGGCGAGCGAACCTACCCCGGCTCCCCCGAACCGACCCGTTCGGCGTCGAGCCGGTTCTCGGCCAGCGCCCGGCGGGCGATGGGCACATACAGCACCGCGGCGTAGAGGCTCAGGGCGAGGCCCGGGATGCCGGTGAGCCACGCCCAGCCCTGCCACCACCGCAGGGAGCTCTCGTGGGCGAGGAACAGCGGGAAGGCCATCAGCAGGCCGAACGTGCCGGCCTTGCCGAACCAGGTGACGTCGATGCGACGTACGCCCATCGCCCCGAGCACGAGGGTGGCTCCCCCGACGAGGAGCTCACGGGACAGCACGGTGATGGCGAACCAGCGCGGCACGGAGCCGTCGACGAGGATGGCGCCGCCGCCGACGATGAAGATCAGCCGGTCGGCGACCGGGTCGAGGACCTTGCCGAGGTTCGACACCTGGTCGAAGTGCCGGGCGATGTAGCCGTCGGCGAAGTCGGTCGTGCCGAGCGCGGCGAGCAGCCAGGCGGCCGTGGCGCGGTCCTCCTTGCCGAACAGCAGCCACAGGAAGAGGGGCAGGCAGGCCAGGCGGACGACGGAGATGACGTTCGGGATCGTCCAGATCCGGTCGAGCTTCGGATCGTGCCCCGGCTCCGGCGTGTCGCCCACGTGGGGGAATCTACGATCCCGGGCCCATGGCGACGCTCTTCACCCGGATCATCGAGGGCGAGCTGCCCGGTCGGTTCGTTTGGCGCGACGACCGCTGCGTCGCGTTCCTCTCGATCGGTCCGATCAACCCAGGGCACACGCTCGTGGTGCCCATCGCCGAGGTCGACCATTGGATCGACGTCGAACCGGCGACCATGGCCCGCTGCGCCGAGGTCGCGCAGCTCGTCGGTAAGGCGGTCCAGGCGGCCTTCGGCCGGAGCCGGGTCGGGCTGATGGTGGCCGGCTTGGAGGTCCCGCACACCCACCTCCACGTGATCCCGTTCGACACCGAGGGCGAGCTCCGCTTCGAGCGGGCCCGTCCGGACACCCCCGCCGAGGAGCTCGACGACGCCGCCGAGCGCATCCGCAGCGCGTTGCGCGACCTCGGCGAGACGCCCGCGACGTAGCGGTTCGAGCCGGCGGCGCCTACGGCGGCGGCACGGGGACGGGCACCGCATCGGGCGAGGTCGTCGTCGGTGGGACCTCGGGCACCGGCCCCGGGATCGGCACCGGTATGGGCACCGGGGCCGTGGGCGCCTCGTCCACCGGCGGCGGCGTCTCCTCGAAGGGTAGGTAGATCACGAGGTTGCCGGACCGGCGGACCTGCAGGAAGCCCTCCCGCCGCAGGTCGCGACGCAGCCGGGCCGCGCCTTCCTCGTCGAGGCCGAACAGGGCGAGGTCGACCACGAGGCCCCGCACGCCCCGCACCAGCGCGCTGGGCGAGGCGAACGGCGGGGCGCCGTCCGCGGTCGGGACGAATTCGTCCTCGAGGACGTAGACGCTGGACCGCTCGGCGACGCGAGGGGCGAGGGCGGCCGGCACGCGGACGGGGACGATCGGGGGCACGCGGGCCAGCGCCACGCGAAGGTCGGGCTCGAGCGGGCTCTCGCTGCGCCAGGGCCGCTCGTAGGGCGACAGGAGGCTGGTGAGGCTGGCCGCGGCCAGGGCGGCCGCGATCATGAGGCTGAGGAGCCGACGGTCGACGAGGACGCGATCGAGCCGCGCCCGCCCCAGCCGGCGGAGGGCGAAGGCGGCGGCCACGAAGGAGAACGCCACCACCGGCACCATCCGGCCGCCACCGGTCGGTCCCGTGAGGGACACGTCGGCCACCAGGTACAGCACCTGCAACGCGGCGACCGGCGCCAGCTTGCGGATCGCGAGCAACGGCACGAACAACAACGGACCCAGCACCCAGACGATCAAGCGGACGTTGGCCTCGGCGAGCACGTCGCCGAGGGGCCGGAACGGGTTGCGCACCATCTCGATCAGCACGTCGAGCCCGTTCGACCCGTAGGCGTCGAAGGCGCCGGGCGCGACGATGCCGGTCGACCCGAGCGGCACCTGCACCACGAACAGCGCGACCCCGGCCCACGCGGCGCCGGCGATCAACGTCCGCAGGCCGGCTCGGCGCTCGCCCTCGAACAGCAGCAGCGCACCCATCCCGGCAATCACGAGCGCGAACTCGCTGCTCCAGAGCACGACCACCACCGACGCCAGGGCGAACCGCCGCCACTGCCGTTGCTCGGCGAAGTAGGCGGCGGCGAGCAGCGGCGTCAGCGCCATCGTGGCCGGGTTGAAGTCGGCCAGGTCGAGGTCGGCGAGGGCCGGGTGGAGGGCGTAGGCGAACACGAGCGTGGCCGACGCACCCACGCCGAGGTTCGCGACCCTACGGGCCAGGTGCCACAGGGGCACGGCCCCGAGGGCGAGGCTGGCCGACTGCACGGCCAGCAGGGTCGCGGTGAGCGGCAGCACGCGGGTCAGGGCCGCCAGCGGCACGAGCAGCACGGGGAAGCGGTCGGCGAACAGGTTGCCGACGGGCGCGATCGTGGTCTCGGGCTGCTCGCCGGAGGCCAGCAGCCACACGGCCTGCACGTGGCGGGCGAGCGCGGAGCCGGCCTCGAGGCGTTCGACCCGGCTGACGGCGAGCGCCGTCCACACTGCGAAGAGGACGGCGGCGGTGGCCCACGGCACGACCCGGTCGGCCCACCGGGCGTCGAGCCGGGCCTGCCAGCGCAGCACCAGCCACTCGACTCGGCGTCGCCGGCGGCGCGACGGCGGGGTCAGCTGCGGCGGGACGATCCGCCGGGCCGTCGCGGTCAAACGCCCTCGATGAGCTTGGGCTGCCGGGGCTCGACGGGCAGGGGCTCGGCCTCCTCGATGAGGATCGGTCCTCCCTCGCGGACGTTGTTGACCTTGGTGCTCACGGGGTGGGCGGTGAGCAGCGAGGCCGGCACCGGTACGAGGAGCTGGCCGAGCGAGTCGGCGTCGTCGATGGTCGGGTCGAGCCACGTGTCCCACGCCGAAGGCGGCAGCATGACCGGCATGCGGTCGTGGATCGGCGCGACGACCTCGTTGGGCTGCCCCGTGATGATCGTGCAGGACCGGACCCAGGTCGAGCGGTCATCGGCGGTTGCCTTGGGCTTCCACATCTCCCACAGGCCCGCCAGCGCCACCGCCTCGCCGTCGGCCCGGCGGATGTACATCGGCTGCTTCGGGCCGGTTGGTCGCTTCTGCCACTCGTAGAACCCGTCGGCGGGGATGAGGCACCGCCGCTTGCGGAACGCGCGCTTGTAGGCCCCGTTCGTGGCGATGGTCTCGGCGCGGGCGTTGATCATCTTCTGCCCGACCTTGATGTCTCTGGCCCAGAAGGGCACGAGGCCCCAGTGGAACGTGTCGAGGCGCCGCAGCCCGCCGGTCTCGACGACCACGTAGACGTCGTCGGTGGGGGCGACGTTGTAGCTCGGGTCGAGCGCCGTCTCGGACGTCTCCTGGACGTCGAAGTAGCGGGCGAGCTCGTCGGGGGGCGCCGCGGAAACGAACCGGCCGCACATGGCCGCCACCGTAGGCGGCGGACCCGTCAGGCCACCGCGGGGCTGGGCCGCTCGGGGCGAGCGGCGACGACGCCGACGGCGAGCACGACGACGGCGCCCAGCTCGGCGGCGATCGTCAGCGCCGCGTCGGGGCCGGGGTTGAGGCCGGTCTCGCGGAAGCCGAGCACGCCGTCGCCGACGCGGCTG
>JACDCH010000399.1 GCA_013694495.1 Acidimicrobiia bacterium
GCCTCGCGCCGCCGGGCGCCGAACGCGGTCGCCGCTCCGGCCCGCGCCGCGACCAGAGCCACGGCGCGGCCGATGCCGGCCGACGCCCCGACCACGAGGACCCGTCGGCCGTCCACTACTTCGGCGCGAACCGCTGGCCGGCGTCGAGGCGGACCGTGCTGCCGTTCAGCATCGGGTTCTCGACGATGGCGACCGCCAGCCGGGCGTACTCGTCGGGGCGGCCCATGCGCTTCGGGAAGGCGGCGTCCTTGGCGTCGGCCGCCTCGGCCCCCTTCGACGTGGGCAGGTCGAGCACGGCGATCGACGCCCCCCGCTCGCGCGGCCGCACGGCTGCCGCCCGGGCCATGCCCGAGGCCCCACCCACCACGACCACCTTCTTGCCTTCGATCTCCATGTGCTGCTGCTCCTCGTCGTTGGTTCGGTCTACAAGAGGTCCAAGGGACCGAGGTCCCTGATCGCCGCGCACGAGCGCCGGCACATCGCCAGGAACATCGCGTCGGCCCGGGGCGTCGGCTCGGCCATGGCGTAGACGCAGCCGAGCACGGTCACGAGCGGACCCTGGAGCATCCCCAGTCGGTAGTCGTCCTCGCAGGTGGCCCGGTCGTAGCGGTCGGGGTCGACGCCGTGGGCTGCGAGCGCCTCGTGGTAGGCGTCGACCAGCTCGACCTCGTGCGGCACGCGGACGTCCGGCTCGAGGCTGGTGGCGATGAAGTAGGCGAGGTCTCGCCCGGGCGGCGCGACCGTGACGGTCTGCCAGTCGACCGCCGACACGCCGTCGGGACCGAACAGCAGGTTGTCGAGCCGGTAGTCGCCGTGGGTCAGCGCGAAGCGCTCGGGCCGGGCCACGATCCAGGCGGGCATCGCGGCGGCGACCTCGCGCAGCACGTCGGCGTCGTCGGGCTCGAGGCGGCCGTCGTAGCGGTCGGCGAACGTCTCGACGGCGACCGCCATGATCTCGCCCAGCCTCTCGGATCCGGCCGCGTCGACCATCGGCAGCCACTCGATCGACGTGAGCGCCGGGTCGCACCAGCGCGGCCCGTGCAGACCGGCCAGGTTGACGACGGCCGCGGCGGCCTCGGCCGGCGTGCACCCGGCCAGTTGGTCGCCCACCTCGGCGGGCGCGAGGTCGTCGAGCAGCAGCGTGAACACCGTGGCGTCGGCCGCGGTGGCGCCGTACCGGCAGCCCGGTGTGCGGACCGCGACGGTGTCGGCCAGCAGTGTGTAGAAGCCGACCTCCTTGCGGTACGCCTCCCGCACCAGGGCGCGCCGCGCCGGCTCGCCCGCCGCCAGCTTGGCCACGATCGTCGCCGGCTCGCCGGGGCCGGTGAGGTGCAGCCGGTAGCTGGCGCCCATCTGGCCGACGCCGATCGCCTCGGCCGTCACGTCCGTGACCTCGCTCCCGAGCGCCTCGCTCAGCCACGCCGGCGTGAGGTCCTCGACCCGGTCCACCGGCGCCGGGCGGCCGGCCCGTCCGGCGTCAGTCACCGGTCGCTCCTGCGCGGCTCGCTGCCTCCGCCGCGGTGGTGGCGAGCTCGGCCTTCAGCACCTTGCCCACCTCGTTGCGGGGCAGGCCCACCACCGGCTCGAACCGGGCCGGCACCTTGTACGGCGCCAGGTGCGAGCGGCACAGCGCCTCGAGGTCGGCTGCGACGACCGCAGCGCCCGGCTCGGCGGGGACCACGAAGGCCCACGGCACCTCGCCCAGGCGGTCGTCGGGCACACCGACGACGGCGACGTCGGCCACCGCCGGCGACAGGCGGAGCACCTCCTCCACCTCGCCCGGGTGCACCTTCAACCCACCCCGGTTGACCATGTCGGACACGCGGCCGTCGATCCACACGAACCCGTCGTCGTCGACCCGGCCGACGTCGCCCGTGCGGAACCAGCCGTCGTCGGTGAGGCGGTCGGCCAGGTCGGCGCCGTCGGCGTACCCACCGCTCAGCGCCGGCGTTCGCACCTGGAGCTCGCCGTCGTCGGCGCTGCGCACGTCGACGCCGGCGTGGGGCCGGCCCACCGCGCCGAGCTTGTCGTCGCCGTGGGCCCGCCAGTCGGCCGCGTTCCACCCGATGATCTCGCCGCCGATCTCGGTCTGGCCGTAGCAGTTGAGGACGGCGACGTCGAAGCGGTCGCGGAAGCGGCGGGCCTGGAGGGGCGACAGCGGTGCGGTGATGCTCCGCACGTAGGCGAGCGGCGCCAGGTCGTCGACGTCGGCCTCGACCAGCGCCACCATCGCCGCCGGCGGGAGCACCGTCGAACGGATCCCGAAGCGGCGGACGAGACGGGCGAACTCGACGGGCTCGAAGCCGTCCATGACGATCACGGGGGCGCCGAGTCGGAAGGCGAAGAGCACCTGGTAGAGCCCGGCCCACAAGGACAGCGACACGGGGACGAGGTTCGGCATCGGCGCCGGGGCCGGGTCGGCGCCGCGTGCGCCGCCTCGCAGCTTCGACACCACGCCGTCGATCAGCTCGAGGACGCCGGCGTGCTCGAGCAGCACCGCCTTCGGGCGGCCCGTCGTACCCGACGTGAACTGCACGAGCGCCACCTCCGGGCCGTAGGTCCGGGGCCCGTCCGTGAGCATCTCGATGCCGTCGGCGAGCACCAGGGCGGCGGGGGCCACGGATCCGACGATGCGCCCGACCTCGTCGGCGGTGAGGCGCGGGTTGACGGGCACGTAGGCGGCGCCGACCTGCCACACCGCGAACAGCGTGGCGATCAGCTCGGCGCCGTTCGGCAGCGACACGGCGACGGCGTGGCCCGCCTGCACCCCCGCCGCCCGCAGTTCCCCGGCGCGGGTC
>JACDCH010000408.1 GCA_013694495.1 Acidimicrobiia bacterium
GCGCCCACGGCCGGGCCCGGCCAGCCCGCCGCCCCGGGCGCCACCGCCGCGCCCACCGGCGGTGTCGGCGGCTGCCCCGATCGCGCCGTCCAGGTGCCGGGCGATCCCTACTCGCCGCCCTGCATCGCCTTCGCGGGCGACAACGGCGGGGCCACGCACCGGGGCGTGACCGCCGAGGAGATCGTCGTGTCGGTGCGCGAGCTCGAGGGCCCGTCGGCGGCCGAGATCTTCTCCGACATCTCGGGGCAGAACGTGAGCGACTCGCCCCAGGCCTACCGCAACACCGTCGAGGCCTACGCCCAGTACTTCTCCGACCACTTCCAGCTCTACGGCCGGCGCATCCGCGTGCAGTTCTTCGACGGGCAGGGCGTCGGCGCCTCGGAGCTCCTCGGCGGCGGGCGCGAACAGGCCCTGGCCGACGCCATCCAGGCGTCGCAGGAGATCGGCGCCTTCGCCGACCTCACCGGCATCACCATCCCCTACGCCGACGCCCTGGCCCGCCAGGGTGTCGTGAACTTCGGCTCGCCCTACCCGTCGCGCAACTGGTTCGTGGAGCGCCGCCCGTTCTCGTGGAGCCTGTTCCCGGACGGCACGAACGTCACCGAGGCCTCGGTCTCGTGGATCGTGTCGCGGCTGCGGGGCCAGGACACGGTGCAGTACGCCGGTGCGGCCTACGTGGGCCAGCCCCGCCGGTACGCCGTCGTCGCCCCCGAGAACCCCGAGTACCAGGAGTCGGTGAACCGCTACCTCGAGCTCGTCGGCGAGGCCGGGTTCCAGATCGAGCTGAACCTGAAGTACAAGCTCGACATCGCCACGATGGTCACCCAGGCGTCGGGGATCATCGCCCAGCTCAAGGACGCCGGCATCACGAGCGTGATCTGCGCCTGCGACCCCGTGATGCTCGCCCTGGGGATGACGCCGAAGGCGAACGAGCAGGGCTACGAGCCCGAGTGGATCACCTCCGGGCTGGCCTTCGTCGACCAGGACATCGTGGGCCAGCTCATCGACGAGAACCAGTGGCAGCGGGCGTTCGGCATCGCCTACAACGCCGAGCCCGAGCCCCTCACCGGCTCGTTCCCGTACTTCGCCTACAAGTCGGTTCGCCCCCGCGACGAACCGGCGTTCGGCTACCAGGAGATCTACTACCAGTTCTACCTCTTGGTCATCGGGCTCCAGATGGCGGGCCCCGCCCTCACGCCGGACGCCTTCGAGCAGGGGATGTTCAACTACCCGGGCGGCACCGGACCCCGGGGGACGTGGGGCTTCGGCGAGGGTGACTACACGCCCACCGACGACTTCCGCGAGATCTGGTGGGACCCGCAGCGCATCTCGCCGCAGAACAACCAGGCCGGGGCGTGGGTGCAGCTCGACGGCGGCCGGCGCTACTTCCCCGGCCAGGTGCCCGTCGGCCCGGCCCCGTACTTCCAGCGATGACCGACGAGCCGGAGCCGCAGGCGTCGTCAGGCGACAGCCCGCTCGCCGCCGTCCGGGCCGAGCCGGTGAACCCGCACGCCTTCGGCGGTTACGGGCCGCTGCTCGCGCTCGCCGTGCTCGTGCTGCTGTCGGTGCTGCTGGCGCCGAGCATCGCCCCCGAGCGCGTGGTGCTCGTCCCCAGCGCCGAGCCGGCCGCCACCGCCACGACGACGGCCTCGACCGCGACGACGGTGACGACGGTGGCGCCGTGACGCTGCCCTCCGTCGCCGACCGGCGGGTGCAGATCGCCGGCGCGGTGGTCGTCGCCTACTCGACGCTGTACTGGGTGCCCGGCTCGCCGCTGCCCGACAAGGTGCCGTGGGGCGTGCTCGCCCAAGGCGTGATCTTCGGGTCGTCGTACGCACTGCTGGCGATGGGCCTGATCCTCGTGTACCGCACGACCCGCATCGTCAACTTCGCCTACGGGGCGATGGGGGCGATGCCGGGCTCGATCACCGCCGCTCTGTTCACCGCCAAGCACTGGAACTACTGGCTCGCCATCGCGGTGGGTGTCGGCATCGGGATCGCGTCCGGCGCCGCCATCGAGGTGCTCGTGGTGCGCCGCTTCGAGCGCTCGTCGCGGCTCGTGCTCACCGTCGCCAGCATCGGGCTGGCCCAGATCCTCGGCGCCATCGGCCTCGGCGTCGGCGTGGCGCTCGGAACCGACGCGCTCATCGGCGACATCCGGACCCCCATCAGCGGCAGCTTCTTCGTCCGCCCGTATCCCGTGCGGGGCGACCACCTCCTGATGATCGGCGTGGTGCCGGTCGTGCTGGCCGGCCTGGCCTGGTACCTGCTGCGCACCGACGCCGGCGTGGCCGTGCGGGCGGCGGCAGAGAACCAGGACCGGGCCCTGCTGCTGGGCGTCCCCGTGCGCCGCCTGCAGACGGTGGTGTGGGCCGTCGCCGGCGGGCTGTCGACGATCACGTTCATCTCGAAGGCGCCGTTCACCGGCGTCGTGCCCGAGGCGTTGGTGGGCGCCACGACGATCCTCCCCGGCCTCGCCGCCGCCGCGGTGGCGCGCTTCCAGTCGCTGCCCGTCGCGCTGTGGGCCGGCCTCGGCCTCGGTGTGGCCGAGTGGACCATCCGCTGGAACGTGAGCGCCGAGTCGATCTTCGACGTCACGTTCTTCGTCGTGATCCTGGCCGCACTCCTCCTGCGCAAGGTGCGCACGAGCCGGGCCGAGACGGGCGAGAACACGTGGGACAGCGCCGGCGTCCTCAAGCCGGTGCCGGAGGAGCTGCGGATGCTCCCCGAGGTGCGCTGGCCCCGCATCGCGTTCGCCGTGATCGGTGCCGCGCTGCTGCTCGTCATCCCGCTGAACGCCGCGCCCAGCACCGTGTCGACGATGAGCTTCGCCGTGGTGTGGGCCATCGTGGCCACGTCGCTGGTGGTGCTCACGGGCTGGGGCGGCAACGTCAGCCTCGGGCAGTTCGCCATCGTCGGCGTCGGGGCCATGGCCACCGGCAACCTGATGATGCGCTGGAACGTCGACTTCGTCGTCGCCGCGCTGTTCGCAGTGGCGGTCGGCGCGGCCGTGGCCCTGGTGATCGGCCTCCCCGCGCTGCGGATCCGTGGGCTCTACCTCGCCGTCACCACCCTCGCCTTCGCCGTCGCCCTCGACTCGTACTTCCTGAACCCCGTCAACTTCGCCAGCTTCGTGCCGCAGTCGCTCGTGCGGCCCGTGCTGTGGAAGCGGTTCGCCCTCGAGAGCCAGTGGGCGACCTTCTACCTGTGCCTCGGCTGCCTCGTGCTCGTCGTCGGCTTGGTGCGCGGCATCCGCCGGTCCCGGCCGGGCCGGGTGATCATCGGCACCCGCGACAACGACCGGGCCGCCGACGCTTTCGGCGTGCCCACCACCCGGATCAAGATCCAGACCTTTGCCCTGGCCGGGTGCATCGCCGGGCTGGCCGGCGCGCTCTACATGTTGGTGACGGCCCAGACCGGCATCGGGCCGGGCACGTTCCGCCCGACGATGTCGATCGAGGTGTTCTCGTACGCGGTCATCGGCGGGCTGGGCTCGGTCGCCGGGTCGATCTCCGGCATCGTGCTGTTCCGGGGCCTCGACTTCGTCCTCGCCAAGCAGGTGAGCGGGCCGGCGGGCGACGCCCTGCGCCTCAGCCTGTCCGGCGGGGGCCTGCTCGTGATCCTCTACTTCCTGCCCGGCGGGCTGTGGCAGCTCGTGCAGCGGGTGCGCGACCGGTACCTGCGCCTCGTCGCCCACCGGCGGGGCGTGCTCGTGCCGAGCCTGGTCGAGGACCGCAGGGTCGACGACCCCGCCGCGCCGGAGGAGGTCGACGACCGACCGGCCGACGAGACCGCCGTCATCGGCGGGGCGCTGCGATGACGGAGCCGGTTGTCGACGAGCCGCTGCTCGAGGTGCGGGGCGTCGACGCCTCCTACGGACCGGTGCAGATCCTTTTCGGCCTCGACCTCACGGTGGCCCGGGGCGAGATCGTCGCCCTGCTGGGCACGAACGGCGCCGGCAAGTCGACCCTGTTCAAGGTGCTCACCGGGCTGCTCGAGGCGCAGGCCGGCAGCGTGCGCTTCGCCGGCACCGACATCACGAACCGGCCGACGAACGAGATCGTCGAGCGGGGGATGGTGATGATGCCGGGCGGGCGCAGCGTGTTCCCGACGCTCACCGTGAAGGAGAACCTGCGGCTCGCCGGCTGGCTGAAGCGCAAGGACCGGGCCGCCGTGGCCGCCGACGAGGAGCGGGTGCTCGGCCTCTTCCCGCGGCTGCGTGAGCGCTACGGGCAGCTGGCCGGCGACCTGTCGGGCGGCGAGCAGCAGATGCTCGCCATCAGCCAGGCCCTCATGCCCGACCCGACGCTGCTGCTCATCGACGAGCTGTCCCTCGGCCTCGCCCCCACCGTCGTCGGCCAGCTCATCGAGGTCGTCCGCCAGACCCACGAGACCGGGGTGACGGTGTTGGTCGTCGAGCAGTCGATCAACGTCGCCCTCCGGCTGGCCGAGCGGGCCGTGTTCATGGAGAAGGGCGAGTTCCGCTTCACCGGCTCCACCCGCGAGCTGGTCGACCGGCCCGAGCTCCTGCGCTCGGTCTTCATCGCCGGCGCCCAGGCCGGCGGGCCCGCCCCCACGGCGGCGACGAACGGCGGGGCGAAGGGGAAGGGCAAGCGATTGGCGACGGCGTCGAACGGCGCGTCGTCGAACGGCAGCGCGGCGGTGCTGCGCTCGGCGCCGGCCGCCGACGCCCCCGTGCTGCTCGAGTGCCGCGACGTGCGCAAGCGCTTCGGCGGGATCACGGCGGTGGCGGGGGTGGACCTCGTGCTCCACGAGGGCGAGATCCTCGGCCTCATCGGCCAGAACGGGGCGGGCAAGACCACGCTGTTCGACTGCATCTCCGGGTTCCTCCCCATCGACGGCGGCCGGATCCTCCTGCGCGACGTCGACATCGCCGACCTCGCCCCCCACGAGCGGGCCCAGGCCGGGCTCGGGCGGTCGTTCCAGGAGGCGCGGCTGTTCCCGTCGCTCACGACGGCGGAGACGCTGGCCATCGCCCGGGAGCGCCACCTCCTGTCGCGCGGGTTCGTGGCGGCCGCCTTCGGCCAGCCCCTGTCGAGGTCGTCGGAGGCCGACGTCGGCCACAAGGTCGATCTCCTGATCGAGCTCATGGGGCTCGGCGCGTTCCGGGCCAAGCTCACCGGCGAGCTGTCGACCGGCACCCGCCGGATCGTCGAGCTGGCCTGCCTCCTGGCCGCCGACCCCGCCGTGATCGCCCTCGACGAGCCGAGCGGTGGCGTGGCCCAGCGCGAGACCGAGGCGCTCGGGCCGCTGCTGCAGCGCGTGCAGGCGTACACCGGCACGTCGATCGTCGTGATCGAGCACGACATGCCGCTGCTGACGGGGATCTGCGACCGGATGGTGGCCCTCGAGCTCGGCGCGGTGATCGCCGAGGGCACGCCGGCCGAGGTCCTCGACCACCCGCGCGTGATCGCCTCGTACCTCGGCACCGACGAGGCGGCCATCCAGCGCAGCGGGGCCGCGATCTCCTGAGCTCCTTGCCGTCACTCGCTTCGCTCCGTTCCGGCGAGTCGTGTAGCCCTCGCTCCGCTCGGTCGTTGCGGTCCTCGGCCGACTTCGTCGCCCTGCGGCCGATTCCTGGGGGCTCCGCCGCCAGCCCCAGCGGCTGAGGGCTGTGTCGGGAGCACGGGGCGGGCGGGCGGCGCGATGATCCGACCATGCCGACCGACCTGGTGATCCATGTCGACAACGAGCCCGGCGCGCTGGCGCGGGTGACCGCCGCCATCAGCGACGCCGGCGTGAACCTGGCCGCCGCCACGTGCACCGGACCGGGGGCCACGGCCGACCTCCACATCCTCGTGAAGCACGGCGAGGCCGCCCGCCACGCGCTGGCCATCTCGGGGCTGGCGGTGGGCGAGGAGCGGGAGGTCGTCGTCGTCGAGGCCGACGACCGGCCCGGCGCCCTCGCGGACCTGGCCCGCAAGGTGGCGACGGCGGGCGTCAACCTCGACCTCGTCTACGTCGCCACCGGCACCCGCGTCGTGTTCGGTTCGCCGGACCTGCCCGCCCTCAAGGCCGCCCTCGGCATCGAGGCGTGACCGCGCCGCCAGATCTCGCCGCCCGGATCGACGCCATCGCCCGCATCACCGGGCAGTTCACGCTGCGGTCCGGCCAGCAGGCCACCGAGTACTTCGACAAGTACCGCTTCGAGGCCGATCCGGCGCTGCTGGTCGACGTCGGCGCGGCGCTGGCCGCGCTCGTGCCCGAGGGCACCGAGGTGCTCGCCGGCCTCGAGCTCGGCGGCGTCCCGCTCGCCACGGCGCTGTCACTGCACAGCGGGCTGCCGGCCGCCTTCGTGCGCAAGGAGGCCAAGACCTACGGCACGTGCCGCCTGGCCGAGGGTGCCGAGGTCGACGGCCGTCGCGTGCTCGTGGTCGAGGACGTCGTCACGACCGGCGGCCAGGTCGTCACCTCCATCGGCCAGCTCCGCGACGCAGGGGCGGTCATCACCCATGCCGTCTGCGTCATCGACCGCAGCACCGGTGGCGAGGGGGCGGCCGCTCTGGCCGCCGTCGGCGTCGAGCTGCGCCCCCTCCTGGTGCGGGCCGACCTCGACGCCGCCCGGGCTCAGGCCGAGTCGGTGTAGGCGGGGCGTTCAGCGGCGCTCGCGCCGCCGGCGCAGCGTGGCGCCCACCAGGGCGCCGAACGCGAGGTGGTCGGCGACCTGCGGGAGCGTCGGGAGGGCGGCGATGGCCGGGAACCGCCGGCCGGCGAAGCCGAGGTCGAGCGCGGCGATGGCGAGGCCAGCGGCGGCCCCGGCCATCACCGGGCAACGGCGGGGCAGGACCGCGACCAGCACCGCCGACCACCCGACCGAAAGGGCGGCGTGGGCAACGACGCCCCGGGGCAGGCCGGGGCGGCCGAGGAGCTCGCCGGCGGCTCGGGCTGCGGCCAGCGGTGGCTGCCCGGACGCCAGGGCGA
>JACDCH010000411.1 GCA_013694495.1 Acidimicrobiia bacterium
GCTCACCGGTGAGCGCCGGGCGGCCACCGTCGGCGGCTGGGTCGTCGACCCGGCCCGTCAGCGCGACGACGGGGCGGCGCTGACGGCCCGGATCGAAGCGGCCGGCCCCCCCGGGCTCGACCTCGCGGTCCTGGACGAGCGCGAACGAGCGCTGGCGGCCACGATGGCGAACGTCTCCGTCGGCCACGGACGCGCCCGCGCTGGTCGCGGCGACGACCTCTTCGACAAGCACCCGCTCGTCGTCGCCCTGGAGGCGGAGCCCTTCGGGCCGCGTACGCAGGCACCGCCGGGCGTGACCGGGGCCGAGCTCCGCGAGCTGGTCGAACGCGGGCTCGTCGTACGCGCTGACGGACTGGTGTTCGCCTCGGCGGCGGTCGATGAGGCGACCCGCGTCGTCGCTGCCCTGTTCGCGGACGGCCGACCGTTCCTCAGGGTGACCGAGCTCCGCCACGCTCTGCGGTGCTCTCGGCCCGTCGCCGTGGCGCTCCTCCAGCTCCTCGACGGCCACGGGGTCACCATCCGTCGCGGTGACCACAGAGAGCGCGGACGGCGTCTTCCGCCGGGTCCCTGAAGAATGCGGCGGGTGACCTATGGCCTTCACGCTCCGCGCGTGTACTATGCGGCTTCTGACTCCTCTGACCACGCACCGAGACCGTCGGCGGATGCAAGACCACACCACACGCTGGGGAACGAACAGGAGAGAATCAGGTGGATGAGACAAGCCAGGCGATAGGCCGCCGGGAGGCGTTGAAGCTCTCCGCCAAGGCCGCTGGTGCCGCCGCGTTCGCCACCCCGATCGTCGTCGGCGCCTTCTCCGCGCCCGCCCTCGCTCAGGCCGTCGTCTGCGACCCCGCCACCGACAGCGACGCCGTCCGGATCCCGGCAGCCCTCCGCGAGCGGTACAACCAGAACTGCGGCGGGACGGCCAGCAGGTACGGCCGCTACAACGCCCAGCGCTCCGAGATCTCGGCCCCCGAGCTCGGGCCGGGCAAAACCGTCATATTGCAATTCGGTCGGCTCGGCACCGACAACTTCTCCGTCGAGTGCTCCTACTACACGATCGTGGCGCCGACGGGCTGCGTGTGCACCGTCACCTGGGCCATGGAGCAGGCGAATGGCACTGCCGGTTGCGAACCCGGATTCGACCAGGCGACGTCCGTGCCCGCGGCAGGCTGTGATCCGAACCAGCCAGCCCCGCCGGCCAACGCGTTGCCGTTGCCGTATTGCAAGCCGACCAGCGGTGCCGACGGCTGCCCCTCGAGCCAGAAGCTCGTGGTGACGTCGCTGGTCTGCTGCTGCATCAACTAGTCGGGCCGATGACGGCGGCGTGACCTCGGGGCGTCCCGAGGATCGAGACCGGCGGATCACCAGCCACCTCCTGGCTGATCTCTCCGAGGAAGCCCGAGCCATCTGGGAATCGACGGCGCCGCCGGACCCGTCGCGCCGTCGCCGGAGCCTGCACGACACCGTCCACGCCCGCCTGAGCGGCGTCAACCGGTCGCTGCGAACCACGAAGGGCGGCCTACCCGTGCACGCCGGCGCCTGCCTCCTCCCCGGCGGTCCAGGGTTCCTCGTCGCTGGGCGCACCGGTTCGGGCAAGAGCTCCCTCAGCGCCCTGCTCGCCACGGTGTGGGGGGCGACGCTCGTCTCCGACGACACCGTGTGGCTCGGGGCGGCGGGGGCGGCGGGCATCGGCGCCCCGCTGGCCCTGCGGCCCGGCAGCCCCCTGTGGGAGCGAGCGCGGGCGCTGTGGCACGCCGACGACAGCGCCCGGCTACTGGCGCGGACGGTCGACCTCGAGGCTCCGCCGGTCGCGCTGGCGGCTCGCGTCGATCGGTTGCTCTTCCCGACGTACCAGCCGGGGACGGCGCAGCTGGCCTGCCTCCCGGCGGCCGAAGCGTTCGGTCGGCTGGCCGGTTCGGTGCTGCGGCGCTGCGGCGAACGCGACATGATGGACCTCGCCGAGGTCGTCGGGCGCTGCCCGGCGGCGGCGATCGCCTACCCGGACGCCGAGGCGTCGCTGCGGCTGATTTCCGAGTGGCTGGAAGCCACGCCGGCGGCGGTCCCGGTCGAGGTGCAGCACCTGGACACCAGCATGCTCCGTGCCGCCGGGCTCGGGCTCGAGGTCCGCGGCGTGCGGTTCGACGACGACGTCGTCCTGTGGCGTCCCCAGCTGGGACGAATGCTGCACCTGCGGGGCTGGCTCGGGGGGTCGCTGTGCCATACTCCGGCCTGGGAGGAGCTGGCGGCCAGCGGCTTCGTCGGCCAGCAGGAGGAGCGCAGCGATGCTTGAGCACCCGGACCTTGATCAGCGGTTCGTCGCCGCCCCGCAGGCCAGCCTGAACCGTCCGGCGTTCCGCGTGGCCTGGCCCGGTGGCGGGCTGCCGGTGGCCCTCGACCTCGCCGCCTCGGCCATGCTCGACTGCTTCGACGAGCCCCTTTCGCCGCGCCACCTGGCCGACGACCTGGTGGCCGCCCTCGGCCTCGAACCGGCCGTCGCGCTCGAATCCGCATCGTCGGTCGCGCAGACCCTCCTCCGGTCGGGCCACGTCATCCCCGACGGGATGGTGCCGATGCCGCCAGACTCACTCGCCTACCCCCCACCGGCGTCGCCCTGACTGCTCCAGAAGATCCGCTTCGGGGAAGCGGACTCGTTCAGCGTGAGCCTCGGGGCGCTGGCGCTGCGCGTCGTCTCGGAGACGAGGGTCCTCCGGGAGCTGGTGGAGAACCGCCTCGGCTGGGCCACCAGTACCGAGTACCAGCGCGAGGGGCTCCTGCTCTCCCGGCCCGCCGAGGGTGGGTCGGTCGGGAAGCCGTCCTGGGTCCTCTACGAGTCCGGCTCGATCGTCCTCCGCCGCACTCCCCAGGAATCCGATGCCGTCAACGCAGCCTGCTTCCACCTGGTGGCCCTCGAGGCGGCGACGACCAGTCCCCACCTGGCGCTACGCCTGCGGACCATCCTCTTGCCCGGCGGTGACGCCGTGCTGGCCGACGCGCAGGCGCTGCACGACCTCGCCGGTCACGATCGCCGCCTCGGGGCCCGCGGTTGCCTGGTGCTGCCGACCACCGTGGCGCTGGTCGACCCCGACGCCATGGAGCTGATCCTGCCCGACCAGGACGTCGACCAGGCGGTGCCGACCGGCCGCCGGGCGATCAGCCAGGTCGTCATCCGCCAGCGCGATCCGTCACCGCTCGCCGAGGCCGACCCCCTGCTGGCGCTGGCGGCGGCCGCACTCCGGGATCCCGAGCTGGACCTGCAGGCGACGCTGCAGCAGATCGCCCGCCTCGCCGAGGCCGATGCCGGCGTCGTGCGGCTCGCCCCGGTCGACGACATCATCGCCCTTCCCGACGAGCTGGGCCTTCGTCGGTCGTCGTGACCGAGGCCCGGGCGCCCGGGGAGCTGCTCGAGCTCGTCGGTGCCCACATCGCGACGTGGGCACCGGTGGTGCGGCAACGCCACGGGTTCGACCTGCTGGTCGGCGACGCCACCGAGCTGGCCCGGCAGCGGCGGCAGCAGGCGAGGACGGTGCTCGTCAGCGAGGCCGTCCTCGCCGACCTCGGCGCCACCGGCGCCGGACCCGTGGTGCTGATGAAGGGGCTCGAGGTGGCCCAGCTCTACCCCGCCCTCACCCACCGGCCCTTCCGAGACGTCGACGTGCTGGTCCGCGACGCTCCGGCGTTGTGGCAGCGGTACGTGGACGCCGGCTATCGACCCAACCCCCGGCGCCGGGTCGACATCGACCACCACCACCTGCCCGCGCTGGCTGCGCCCCACGGGCCGGTCGGCGTCGAGCTCCACCACCGGCCGAACCTGCCGGCGTGGGTGCAGATCGACGCCGAGCGCTTCTTCGAGACCGCCCAACCGTCCCGGACGGGGATCGAAGGGGTGCGGCGACCCCGCGACGACCTGCACGCGCTCCTGATGGCGATGCACGGGTGGATCGGGGGGTTCGCACGGCTCCGCGACCTCCTCGACGCGCTCCTGCTCGCGTCCGTCAGCGCCGTCCCGGTGGCCGAGACCGCGGCCGAGCTCGGCCTGCGGCGGTTCTGGACCTGGACCGAACGCATCGCCGAAGCGGAGCTCCTCGGGCGGGCGTCACCGCTCACACGGGGCGTCACGAGGGCGCTGGTGCCCCGTCGGGCCGGGCGGTCGGCCCGGACGCGGACGCGGGTGCTGGCGCCGTACCTCGTGGCCAACCCGATCGCCGTGACGCGAGGGCACGCGGCCGACTACCGCCTCGGGCGGGAGGCCCGGCGCCTGACGGCGCCGTCCGAGGCGGTCGGTCAGTCCGGCCCGCCGGCCTCGTCCTGAGCCAGCATGCCGCTGCGGCGCAGCCCGTCCAGGAGGTCGGCGACGAGCCTCGGCGCGGCCTCGGGATCGACGCCGTGACCGTCGACGAGAAGGCGGGCGGCTTCATCCGCTGACCAGTCCGCCTCGAGCAGGGCGGCGAAGACGGGCGCGGCCGGGGCGTTGAGGTCGGCGAACGACGCGTTCGCCGGGTTGAAGACGATTGCTCCGTCGTCGACCGGCAACCACCGGACCCCATCGGCGAGGCGCCAGGACACCCGCGGACGCTACTGGTGGCGGAGGTGGACGGGAATCGAACCCGCCGGACGGGGATCGCCCGTCCCGACCGCTTTGAAGGCGGCGGAGCCCACCAGGTGCTCGGACACCTCCGCCGGGAAAACTAGGCCGTCCCGACAGCTGCGTGGCTCGACGTCGCCGCGGGCGGCAGAGCGCAGGAGGCCGAACATCAGCGGAGCTGGACGCTCGGTGGGCCATCGAGGACTTCGCCGATCACCCACCAGCCCTCGTCCGCCAGCCGGGCGGCATCGCCCGGCGCCACCGCGGCGAGGAGCCCGCCGCTCGTCTGAGGGTCGTAGGCGAGCGCCTCCAGGGCCGGGGCCGCCTCGCCGTCGACGGCCACGAAGCCGGCCAGCGCGGCCCGGTTCCGGGCGTCGCCGCCCGTACGGACGCCCGCCGCTGCGGCCCGCCCCGCGCCCTGGTGGAGCGGCAGCGTGGTGCTCTCGATGCGCACGGTCATCTCGCTGCGCTCGGCCATCTCCCAGGCGTGGCCGAGCAGGCCGTAGCCGGTGACGTCGGTGCAGGCGTGGGGGCCGCGGCCCCCGTCGACCGCGGCCAGCTGCTCGGCCGCGTCGCGGTTCAGTCGCCGCATCCAGCCGATGGCCAGGGCGCGATCAGCGGCATCGTCCCCGGCCAGGACGATGCCGGTACCGAGCGGCTTGGACAGCACCAGGGCGTCGCCCCCCCGAGCTCCGCCCTTGGTCCACACGGCGTCGGGGTGCACGGTGCCCTGGACCGCGAGCCCGAACAGCGGCTCGTCGCTGCGGATCGTGTGGCCGCCGGCCACCACCCCGCCGGCGGCGGCGACGGTGTCCGCCGCAGCGGCGAGGATGGCCTCGATGGCGGCGACCGGGAGGCGCTCGGGGAAGGCGGCGACGTTCACCGCCAGCCGCACCCGACCCCCCATGGCGAACACGTCGGAGCAGGCGTTGGCCGCGGCGACCGCACCGAAGTCGGCGGGGTCGTCGACGGGCGGGGGGAAGAAGTCGATCGTGCTGACCAGGGCGACGTCGTCGGTCAGCCGGAACACGGCGGCGTCGTCGAACGGAGCCAGGCCCACCAGGAGGGCGGGGTCGGCGGTGCCGGCCAGACCGGCGACGAGCCCCCTCAGCTCGCCGGCGCCCCACTTGGCGGCGCAGCCGCCGCACGACGTCCATTCGGTGAGTCGGACCGGTGCGAGGCCAGGGGCGTCGGTGAGCATCGGGCAACCCTACGGTGGGGGTCGTGGCCGACCGACCGCCCTCCGTGGACGCCCTGGCGCGGTCGCTGCGCGGGTCGGGCCTGCCCCCGCCGCTACTGGTCGACGCGGCCCGAGCGGCCCTGGCCGCGGGCCGGCCCGAGGCCGCGGCCGGGCTGGCCGAGGAGCTGCGGGCCGGGTGGCTGCAGCCGGTCGTCAACGCCACCGGGGTCCTGCTTCACACCAACCTGGGCCGCGCCCCCCACGACGCGTCCCTCCCGGCGTCGTACACGAACCTCGAGCTCGACCTCACCACGGGGAAGCGCGGCGCCCGGTCCGACCACGTCGGCGCCCTGCTGGCGCGGGCGGCGGGGGCGGAGGCCGCGCTGGTGGTGAACAACGGCGCCGCAGCCGTCCTGCTCGTGCTGGCCGCCCTCGCCCCCGGCCTCGGCGTCGCCGTCTCCCGGGGCGAGTTGATCGAGATCGGCGGAGGGTTCCGGCTCCCCGACGTGATGGCCCAGTCGGGCGCCCGCCTGGTCGAGGTGGGCACGACCAACCGCACGAGGGTCGCCGACTTCGCCGCCGTCGCCGGCGAGGTGGCGCTGCTGCTCAAGGTCCACCGGTCGAACTTCCGCATGACCGGCTTCGTGGAGGACGTCGGCGTGGCCGACCTCGCCGGCCTCGGGCCTCCGGTGGTGGTCGACCTGGGCTCCGGACTGCTCGACGCAGCCTGCCCCTGGTTGCCGGACGGCCCGCCCGCGTGGCTCCGGCACGAACCCGCGGTGCGCCAGACCATCGGCGCCGGGGCCGCGCTGGTCGTGTTCTCGGGCGACAAGCTGCTCGGCGGTCCCCAGGCGGGGATCATCGCGGGGGCGGCCGAGCTCGTGGCCCGGTGCAGCCGGCACCCGCTCTACCGCGTGGTGCGCCCGGGGGGCACCGTCCTCGGCGTGCTCCAGCAGGTCGTGCTGCACTACCTCCACCGCGACGGCGGGGCGCTGCCGTTCTGGCGCATGGCCGGCGCCGACGTCGATGGGCTGCGCCGGCGGGCCGAGGGGCTCGGCGGCGGCGAGGTGGTGGCCTGCGAGTCGATCACCGGCGGCGGCACGCTGCCGGGCGTGGTCATCCCCTCCGCCGGCGTCGCCGTGGCCGGTGACGTCACCCGCGAGCTGCGGGCGGCGGCGCCCAAGCCGATCGTCGCCCGGGTCGTCGACGGTCGCACCGTGCTCGACCTGCGCACGGTCGATCCCGATGACGACGCCCTCGTCGGCGCGGCGGTCCGGGCCCTGGGCTCGCGCTAGCGCCCCGGCCTCGGCGGCGTCACGCCCGCACGGCCACGGGCTCGTCGAGCAGCAGCGACCGCCACCCGCCCTGGTCCCGTCGTCGGAACTCCGGGACGCAGACGAGCACGAGGATGAACGGGAAGACCTGCACCCGCTGGCGGGTGAGGACCCCGAAGTTGGCGAAGGCGGAGAAGCCGTAGATGAACAGGATCGAGTACGTGGTCGCGAACAGCACGTATGGCGTGCGCAGCAGCGATCGGATGCTGCCGGCGACGTTGCGCCAGCGCCGGGCGAAGAGCAGGGCCAGGAACAACCCCTCGCCGCTGGCTGCGAACGCCAGCGGGTTGCTCGCCTCCCAGGGGAAGGGTCGGAACAGGACGCCGACGACGGCTGACGGGAACCGGCTCGGCGAGAGGTCAGTCTTTGGGGTGCTGGAGTCGAACGCCGACCCGCCGCCGGACGTCTGCCGTTGGGCCCGCTCGAGCGTGGTCGAGACGACGTCGGTGTTGAACTGGTCGATCCCGAGCACCCGCTCGGCGCCGTTCACGACGACCACCCCGGCCACGAGGAGCACGAGGATCCCGCCGGCCTTGGCCACGGGGGCAAGCAACGACGACCGCCCGGGCGAGCGCCGCAGCAGCAGCGCCACGGCGAAGCCGACGAGGAGCAGGCCGGCGACGTGGGGGCGGACCACGTTGGCCAGGAGGACGCCGACGAGGAGCAGCCGGAACCCCCGGCGGCGGTGGGTCAACGCCAGGGCCGTGCCGTAGGCGGCGATGCCGAGGGCCAGGGTCATCCAGGCCTCCTTGCCGATCGACGCCGGCCAGAACAGCACCGACGGCAGGAACAGCAGGAGCGTCGCGTAGCGCCGCAGGTCGCCCTCGGGGCAGGCCACGGCGAAGGCCCGGATGAACAGCCACGTCCCCCAGAACCCGGCGGTGGCGAACACGAGGAAGCCGCCGATCTTGGTCGGCCCGATGACGGCGTACACCGCGCCGACCGCCTGGCGCATGAAGATCGTGCCCGGCGGGCCGACGACGACGGCGCCGAACTCGCCGGACCGGTAGCCCGGGAACAGCAGCACCCCGGCGTCGTGGTAGGTGGACGCATCGGCGTTGCCGTCGTAGACGGCGAACACGATCGCGTAGCGCACCAGCGAGGCCACCAGCTTGGCCCCGAACGCCCACGGGAGCAGGGCCCCGACCCGGGGGTCGCCGATGGTGCGCGCTGCCCGCCGCAGGAACGGCACGTTCGCGACCACGAGCACGACGCCGACGACGATGCCGCCCCAGACGTCGTAGCTCGTCCGGCCCATGGCCCAGAACGAGCCCAGGCTGAGGACGGCGATCGCGCCGAGGGCGGTGGCCTCGGTCAGCGTCAGCCGGGGCGGGCCCGACGACGTGACCATCCGGATCAGCCCTGCCGGTTGCGCCGGCGCAGGGCCTTGCGCCGGCGCCGGCCCCGGCCCCGACGGCGCCGGGGCGTGTCGGCCGTCGTGTAGTACCGGGAGTACGCCGCCTCGTTCGTGCGACTGCCGATCAGGGCGACGCCCACCACGGGCGCGCCGAGCCGGGCCAGCAGGTCGCAGGTGCGGTGGGCCGCCTCGAGCGTCGTCTTGCCGGCCCGGCACACCACCACGACGCTGTCAGCCGCGGGGATGAGCTCGGTCGCGTCGTTCGTGGCGAGGAGCGGGGCGGTGTCGATG
>JACDCH010000438.1 GCA_013694495.1 Acidimicrobiia bacterium
CCTCGCACCTCTGCGACGGGGCGGGGAACGGCGACGTGCTCGCTGCACGTGAGATGGTGATAGCCGAGCCGGTCGGCATCCTCCGCGATCGTGACGATCGCCTCGATGCCGGCGTCGCGTTCCCAGCGCCCGTGCGCGCGCGGAAGCAGCGTCACGACGGGCGTGACGATGCCGAGCCGCACTACTGGCCGAGCGCGGCCACTCGTTCGGCCGTCCACGCCGCCGAGCCCTCGAGGAACGCCCGCGGATCCTGGAACTTGCCCGCGACGATGTCTGCGAACCAGGGGGGCACGTAGGTCTCGAACGCCCCCGATCCGATGGCGTCGATCACCGCGCTCGTGACCTCGGAGGGCGGAAGCGCGTCGAGGTCGGCGAGCGAGGTCTCGTTGTCGGGCAGGTGGAACAGCTCGGTGTCGATGACGCCGGGGTTCACGACGTGGACGCGCACCCCGGTGTCGTGCAGGTCGACCTGCATGCACTCCGACCACACCGTGAGCGCCGCCTTCGACGCCGCGTAGGCCGCCTCGCTCGGCGGGCTCAGCCGGGCCGCGACCGATGAGATGTTCACCACGCGCCCGCTCCGCTCGATCAGGCCGGGAAGCAGCGCCAGCGTCAGGCGGATCGGCGACAGGTAGTTGATCGCCATCACCGCGTCGACGGTCTCCGGCGTGAGCTCGCTCACGTGGCGGCGCTTCGGAATCCCGGCGTTGTTGACGAGCACGTCGACGCCGCCCAGCTCGTCCTCGACGCGCCGAGCGAACGCCTCGATGCCCGACAGATCGGCGAGGTCGATCGTCCACGAACGTGACTCGGGCGAATGCTTCCGCACCCGCTCGAGCACTTCGGCGAGGCGATCCTCCCGCCGGGCGCACAGCCCCACGACCGCGCCGCGTGCCGCGAAGCCCTCCGCGAGCGCGGCGCCGATGCCCGACGACGCGCCGGTGACGAGCACCCGCTGCCCGGCGAACGTCATCGGCGGTGGCCCATCAGCGCGGCTCCAGCGCCGAGGCGCCGACGTGGCGAGTGACCCAGTCGTTGAGGGGGGCCACCGCCCGCCAGCCCTCGGCCACCTTCGCCACCACCTTCGCGCTCTGCAGCCACGCCCGGGGCGGGTGGGCGAAGCCTGCCGTCACGCCGTCGAGGCGCAGGAGGTCGATGCGGGGGTGGTCCGGGGCGTGGCCGCGGGGCGCGGTCTTCAGGACCGTGTGCCCGCCGACGTCGGCCTTGGCCCGGCGCAGCGTGGCCACGACGGCGTCGAGCTCGCCGCCGGCCTCGTCGTCGTCGAGCGCCGCCCGGAACCGCGACAGCTGGTCGCGGGCGAAGCGGTAGCCGCCGCCGGCGACGAGCAGGCCCTCCGCCGAGAGCCTGAGGTAGAGGCCGCACCCGGGCCCGGTCTGCAGCCCCGCGGCGGCGTAGTCCTTGTAGGGCGACTTGTCCCTGCTGAAGCGCGTGTCGCGGTTGGGGCGGGCGACCTTGGCCTCGCCGAACTCGTCGGCGAGGTCCACGAGGAGGGCCTCGAGCGGCGCCCGGACCTCGTCCTCGTAGCGGCGCTTGTTGGCCAGCCACCAGGTCCGGTCGTTGCCGGCTGCGAGCTCGGCGAAGAACGCGGTCGCGCCCGCTCCGAAGCCCCTGAACTCGCCCATCGCGGCGAATCGTACGCTGGGGCCGTGGGGACGAGGCTCGAGGGCAAGGTGGCCGTCATCGTGGGCGCCGGCCAGAGCGCGGGCGAGACGATGGGCAACGGGCGGGCCACCGCCATCACGTTCGCCCGGGAGGGCGCCGCCGTCGTGCTCGTCGACCGCGACCCGGAGAGC
Source organism: Acidimicrobiia bacterium (assembly GCA_013694495.1). Lineage (GTDB taxonomy): Bacteria > Actinomycetota > Acidimicrobiia > Acidimicrobiales > JACDCH01 > JACDCH01. The sequence continues at coordinate 1,815 of JACDCH010000438.1, forward strand.
CTCGCCGAGACCGCCCGCCAGATCGACGGCCCGGCCGTGACCCAGGTGGTGGCCGATGTCGCGGCCGACGACGGCCCGGACCGCATCGTGGCCGCCGCGGTCGACGCCCACGGCGGATTCGACATCCTCCACAACAACGTGGGCATCGGCGCCGGCGACGGGCCGCCACACCACCTCACCGACGACGGCTACGACCTCATCATGGACGTGAACCTGCGGGCCATGTGGCGCACGTGCCGGGCTGCCGTCCCGGTGCTGCGGGCCCGGGGCGGGGGCGCCATCGTGAACATCTCGTCGCTGGCGGCGATCGCGGCGGCCGGCAACCAGGCGGCCTACAAGCTGTCCAAGGCCGGGGTCAACGCCCTCACCCACACCCTCGCCATCACGAACGCGAAGCACCGCGTCCGCGTGAACGCGATCATGCCCGGCTTCATCGACACGCCGATGGCGGTCGATGCGCTGGCGAGGGCCCTCGACACCGACCGCGACATCGTCGCCGAGCGGCGCGCTGCGGCGGTGCCGCTCGGCCGCCAGGGCACGGCCTGGGACGTGGCCAACGCAGCCCTGTTCCTGGCCTCCGACGAGGCGGCGTTCATCACCGGCGTGCTGCTGGCGGTGGACGGCGGCCAGTCCGCCCGGATCGGCTGAGGGGTGAACGACCGGCTGCGCGGCGCCGGTCGGGGCACGACGCCGCCACTCGGCCCGGCCGAGCACGCCCAGTCGCTGGGCGCCGGCGTAGGGGCGGTGATCCTGGTCGAGGGGGTCAGCGACCAGGTGGCCGTCGAGGCGCTCGCGGTGCGGCGAGGCCGCGACCTGGAGGCCGACGGGGTGGCCGTCGTGCCCATCGGCGGGGCCACCAACATCGGCCGGTTCCTCGCCGGCTTCGGGCCGCAGGGCCTCGACCTCCGCCTGGCCGGGCTGTGCGACGCGGGCGAGGCGGTCGGCTTCCGGCGCGGACTCGAGCGGGCCGGGCTCGGCCCGGATCTCACACCGGACCGCATGGCGAGCCTCGGGTTCCACATCTGCCACGCCGACCTCGAGGACGAGCTGATCCGCAGCCTCGGCACCGCCACCATCGAGCGGGTCATCGACGGCCAGGGCGAGCTCGGCTCGTTCCGCACGCTCCAGAAGCAGCCCGCCCAGCGGGAGCGCACGGTCGAGCAGCAGCTGCACCGCTTCATGGGCAGCCGCAGCGGCCACAAGATCCAGTACGCCCGACTCCTCGTCGATGCCCTCGACCTCGACCAGGTGCCCCGCCCCCTCGATCGCGTCCTGGCCGACGTCTGACAACGGCCTACCTTCGCCGGATGCCAGGAACCCGAGCGCGCCGCGTCGCGGCGCTCGTGACGATCGCCGCCCTCGGTGCCGCCGGCGCCTGCCGCGGCGGGGGGGCCGAGGAGGTCAGCGCCGAGGAGTGGGTGCAGGGCTTCTGCGATGCCTACGTCGAGCTGCGCGAAGAGTTCGATGGTCCCGAGGCCCGCCTCGCCGAGCTCGAGGCCACCGGGTTCGACGACCAGGGCGACGCCCTCGCCGCGGTCGACCGGTCCGTCGACGCGCTCGACGAGCTGCGCGGCCTCTACGGCGAGCTCGTCGACCGGATCACCGAGCAGCAGCCCGAGGGCGACGCCGGCGCCCAGCTCGTGGCCGACCTGCGGGCCGCGCGGGCCGAGACCGGCGGCGCCTTCGGGGCCGCCATCGACGCGTTCCGCCGGGTCGACCGCAGCGACCCTGCCCAAGTGGGTGCCGCCTTCGACCTCGCCGACGACGCGCCGGCCCCCGTGGCCGAGGCGATCAGCGACCTGCCCCCCGACGTCCAGGCGATCCTCGACGTCGGCTGCGAGGGCTGACGCCTCAGAGGAACCGGGCCGCGCCCTTCCCCAAACCCCCGGCGCAGGCTCGCGGCCGTCACGATCGTTCGACCGCACCGAGGACCTTCCTCAGGTACTCCTGGCGGTCGAGCGGGTTCTGGTCGGACCGGGGGCGGGCCGGCGGTCGGCCCCGCACCGGCCGGAAGCAGGCGAACTCGTACTCCAACACGACCTCGCCCCGCGTCAGCTCGGGCACCTGCTGCTGGACGGCGTGGACGAGCGCCGCCCGGACGTCGCCACCGAGCACCAACGCCTCCCCCCGGGCCCGCTGCTCCAGGGGTGGCGCCTCGAGCCGGGCCAGCATCGGCACGACCACGGGCATCACGTCGGCCGGGATCTCGAGCTCGTAGCGGTGGACGGGCTCGCACACGACGGTGCCCGCCCGGCGCAGCGCGGTCATGAGCACGAGCGGCGTGAGGACCCGGAAGTCGCTACCGATGCTCGACATCGCCTTGCTGAAGCCTTGGTGGGCGTGGCTCTGGCGGGGGGCGTACTGCGAGTGCGTCAACGTGACGGTGCAGTCCGTGACCTCCCAGCCGTGGAGGCCCTGGCGCAACGCCTCGGGGACCGTCTCCGCGATCGCCTTCATGAAGCCGGGCGGCAGCGAGCCCAGCTCGATCTCGTAGCGGAACGTGGTCCCGGCCCCGGCCGGCGCGGGCTCGACCCGCAACCCGACACCGGCCAGGAACGGGTGCTCGGGCGATCGGCCCCGACCCATGCGCTCGAGCGCCTCACCCGTCCCCGCCGGCCGCTCGACGCAGATGGGGTGGTCGCCCGGAACTCGACGTCGAGCCCGAACTCGGACGCCAGCGTCGCCCCGATGACCTCCTTCTGCACCTCGCCGTACAACGACAGGTGGAGCTCCTGGCGGCGCTCGTCCTGGCGCAGGCCGATGAGGGGGTCCTGCTCGGCCAGCTGGGTGAGGGCGACGTGCAGCGGCCCGCGCTGTTCGGGCCGCGCCACCACGACGGTCTCGAGCGTGGGCGGGGCGAAGTGGTGACCGCCTCGTCCCCGGGCGGCGCCGACGGCGTCGCCGATGCGCACGTCACCCAGGCCCCAGACCTTGGCGATGTCGCCGCCCGTCGCCGCCGACCGGCGGACGGTCGAGCCCCGGTCGAACACCTCGATGGCCGTCACGGTCCGCTCGCGGACCCGGTCCCGCACCCGGATGGTGCCGCTGAAGAGACGCACGAACGCGATCCGCTCGCCCGCCGGCCCCCGCTCGACCTTGAAGATCGTGCCGGCCAGGGGCCCGCCGGCGTCGCCCCGGACGGCCGGCAGCAGCTCGGCGATGCCGTCGGCCAGGACGTCGACCCCGACGCCGGTGACGGCCGACCCGAAGAACACCGGGTGCACCCTCGCCCGCTTCGCCTGCGCGGCGAGGGCCCGGCACAGCTGGTCGTCGGCGAGCGGCCGCTCGCCGACGAGGGCGG
>JACDCH010000469.1 GCA_013694495.1 Acidimicrobiia bacterium
CCGCCAAAGTGCGCGTGATCGCCGCCGTCAACGTCGTCTTCCCATGGTCGATGTGACCCATCGTCCCGATGTTCAAATGCGGCTTGTTCCGCTCGAACTTCTCCTTGCCCATGACGTGCTGCTCCTGCTGTGGTCGGTGTTCTTCGGTGGTGGCGGCGGCCGGGATCGAACCGGCGACAACTCGATTATGAGCCGAGTGCTCTAACCATCTGAGCTACGCCGCCAGGTCGTTTCTCGGTTCTCTACCGAGCCCCCTGTGGGAATCGAACCCACGACACCAGCCTTACCATGGCTGTGCTCTGCCGACTGAGCTAAGGGGGCGCGCGGCACAGGGGGCCGCCGTTTGCGAAGGGGGCACGCTACCCCCGGCACCTCGGGGCCGCGAAAAGGGATGGGTTGGGATGCTCCGCCCGGCGGGCTCAAGTCCCTGTGGGTTCCGGTCGAACAGTCGGCGTGCGGTACGAGCGCTTGGTCATCGAGTCGGGGAGCACCACCTGCACGCTCGACCTGCACCCGCGCCTGACCGTCATCGCCGGCGTCGGCAAGCTGGAGCGCGACTCGCTCATCGGTGAGCTGCTCGCCGCGCTGGCCAGCGCCCGGAGCGGCGTGCACCTCGAGCTCGTCGAGGACACGGGTCGGCGCCTCGCGGTCTTCCGCGCCGACGGCAAGCGCCCGCGCGTCGTCGACGTCGACCGCGTGGACGACGTCACCGCCCAGTTCTCCGACGGCACCGGACGCATCGACCTCCTGGCCGTCACCGGCCTCGATGCCGCCGCGGCCCGGCGGAAGCTGCGCTTCGGGGCGCCCGACCTCCGGGCCGCCTCGCAGGGCGCGGCCCTGATCCGCGCCCTCGCCGCGGCCGACCAGGCCGCGCTCTGGGCGGCGGCGGAGACCCTGCTCGAGACCGAGCAGATCCTCCAGGCCGAGGCCGAGGCGCTCGGGTCCGGTCCCGAGGACGCCGCCATGATCGAGCGGGTCGAGCAGCGCCACCACCGCTTCGAGGCCCTCCACCGCCGTCACGAGCGGCTCCGCCGCCTCGCCCTCGTCGTCGCCGGCCTGTGCACGGCCGCCGGCGCCGTCGTCGCCCTCCTCGTCGACTCGGTCCCGGCCCTCGGCCTCCTGCTCGCCGCCTGCCTCGCCATGGTCGTGTCGATCGTGTCCCGGACCCGGAGCGAGCGGGCCCGCGGGTCCGAGGCCGAGGCGCTGGCCGAGGTCGGCGCCCAGTCGTACCTCGGCTTCCACCTGCAGCGCGTGAACGGGATGCTGTCGTCGGAGCAGGCCCGCCGGCGCCTGATGTCCGCAGCCGAGCAGAACCGTGAAGCGGCCGAGGCGTGGAACGCGCTGGCCGGCGCCATCCCGGTCGGGTGGGCCGTCGAGCACCACGAGGAGATCACGGCGGCGGCGCGGGTGCGCATCGACATCTCGGCCCACGCGTCGATCTCGACGGAGGCGGCCGGCGGCGCCGACGACACCACCGACCTGGCCCGCGTTCTGGTGGCCCGCCTGGCCGAGCTCCGGCACCTCGGGCGCAGCAACGAGAGCTTCCCACTGCTCCTCGACGACCCATTCGCCGACCTCGACCGCGGCGCCAAGCCCGCCCTGCTCGAGCTCCTCTCCCACACCTCGGGCTCCCCGCAGCTCGTGTACCTGACCGAGGACGAGGACGTCGCCAGCTGGGCCCGCCTCGAGGCCCTCACCGGTGCCCTCGCGGTCGTGGAGCCGGCGGTCGAGCCCGCCGCCGCCGAGCGCGAGCGGCACCGCCTCACCCGCTCCGCATAAGACTCGGCGGCATGCCGCACGCGAGCGAGGTCCCGGGGGCGCGCCGCGTGCGCCCGGCCACGGAGGCCGACGCCGAGACCATCCGGGCGATCTACAACCCCGAGGTGCTCGAGTCGACGGTCACGTTCGACCTGGTGCCCCGCACGCTCGAGGAGCAGTTGGCCTGGCAGCGGGCCCGCCGGGGCGCCCACGCCGCGCTGGTGGTCGAGCTCGACGGCGAGGTCGTCGGCTTCGGGTCGCTGTCGCCCTACAAGGAGCGAGCCGCGTACTCGACCACCGTCGAGGACTCGGTCTACGTGACCCGCCACCGCCAGGGCATGGGCATCGGGCGGGTGCTGCTCGAGGAGCTGCTGGCGGTGGCGACCGAGCACGGGTTCCACGCCGTGATGGCGCGCATCGTCGGCGGCCACGACGCGTCGATCGGGCTGCACGCCGCCCTGGGCTTCACCCCGGTGGGCACGGAGCGCGAGGTGGGCCGCAAGTTCGGCCGGTGGCTCGACGTCGTGGTGATGCAGCGCCTGCTGTAACGACGGACTGACCCGTTCGTATGGCGGCCATAGCGGACATGTCCGGTGCTTTCCGCATCTTTCGAACCGGTTGAGTACCCACTACTCATGACGCGAACCGCCGCATTCGGTAAACCGTCCCCTGACCCAGCCTCGGCTTGAGGCCGGGCCGCACCAATCAAGGAGACCCACTGTGCGAAAGCGCACCCTGTCCCTGCTCATCGCCGGGACCTTCCTGTTCGGCACCGCCGCCGCCTGCAGCGACGACGACGAGCCGACGAACACGACCACCGAGGAAGACGGTGGCGGCGACGAAGGCGGCGACGAAGGCGGCGAGAGCGGCGGCGGCAATGCCGACGTCCAGGCCTACTGCGACGACGTGGAGGCCCTCGCGGGCGAGCTCGAAGGGGCTGACGCCGCGGCGCTGGGCGAGCTCTCCGACGAGCTGGCCGCCCTCCAGACGAGCGCGACGGAGCTGGCGACCAACGCCGCGGACCTCACCGAAGAGGACAGCGCGGCCCTGCAGGAGTGCACCCAGACCCTGACCGACGCTGCGGCGTCGCTCACCGGCGGCTGAGCACCAACCGCTCCGACTGCGCCCCCGGCTCCGGCCGGGGGCGCTTTCGCGTCCGGCCCGCGAGGCCTAGTGGTCCCGCTCGCAAGTCATGCCGGGTATTCAACGGCCCCGAACGCCGCTCGCTGCGTCCTCGGCCTTGACTGGGCGGGTCCCAGCCTGCGGCCTGCGTCCTTGCGAGCGACGCCCAGTGCTCGCCGAATACACCGACGAACCCACGAGCGGGACCACTAGTGCCGCGTCAGGCAACGTTTGCGCGCTTCACAAGTTCACGAAGTGCCTCGTCGTTGGCGTGGCGGTTTCGCCAAGCGATGTAGCGACGGATCATCGAGTTCTGCTCGTCATGTGAGCGGTG
>JACDCH010000470.1 GCA_013694495.1 Acidimicrobiia bacterium
CCTCCGGGGCGCCCGCACGCAGGCCGTCGCAGCTGCGGTCGTGGTGCTGGCCGTCGTCGGCCTCGCGGCCGCGGCCCCCGACGGCGACCCCACCGGCGAGACCCGCCGGGTGGCCATCGTGCAGGGCGGCGGACCGCAGGGCACCAGGGCCGTCGACACCGACGTGCGCGAGGTGTTCGAGCGCCATCTCGACGCCAGCCGCACCGTGGCGCCGGGGCTCGATCTCGTGGTGTGGCCGGAGGACGTCGTCGACGTCGCCGGACCGGTCGTCGACTTCGTGGAGGGCGAGGAGCTGGCCGCCGAAGCCCGCCGCCTCGAGGCCGTGCTCGTGGCCGGGGTGATCGAGGACGTCGGCGCCACGTCGTTCCGCAACGCGGCGGTGGCCTTCGACGGCTCGGCGGGGGGCGGCGGGGCGGTCGTGGGCAGGGTCGAGAAGGAGCGGCGGGTGCCCTACGGGGAGTTCGTGCCGTTCCGGTCGTTGATCGAGCCGCTGGCGCCCGACATCCTCCCGGCCCGGGACGCGCTCCAGGGCGACGGCGTCCCGGTGCTCGACACGCCGGCGGGCCGGTACGCGGTGGTGATCAGCTGGGAGGTGTTCTTCCCCGACCGGGCCCGCCACGGCGTCAGCAACGACGCAGCCGTGCTCCTCAACCCCACCAACGGCGCGAGCTTCAGCGGCACCCAGGTGCAGACCCAGCAGGTGGCGTCGAGCCGGCTGCGCGCCATCGAGACGGGCCGGTGGGTCCTGCAGGCGGCCCCGACCGGGTTCTCGGCGATCGTCGCCCCCGACGGCACCGTCGTGCAGCGCAGCGGGGTCAGCGAGCGGCGCATCCTCACCGGCGAGGTCGAGCTGCGCCGGGGCCGCACCTGGTACGTGGCCGCGGGCGACTGGCCCACCCTCGCCTTCGCGGCCGTCAGCCTCGGCGCCGGCTGGTGGTACGAGCTGGCCCGCCGGCGGACGAACGCCCAACAGACCCACACGACCGGGAGGATCGAGCCATCGACATCGGCAGCGGATCCCACGCCATCGGTCCCGACGCCGGGACCCTCCTGATCCGGACCCACAAGGACGGCGTCGGCGCCCGCCTGGCCCACGACCTCCTGCTCACCGTGACCCGGTGGCACGGGACGCTCGTCGTCGACGCCGCCCGCCCCGAGCGGTCGCACGCCACGCTCACCGCCGACGCCGGCTCGGTGGAGGTGCTGGAGGGCACCGGCGGGCTCGTCGGCCTCACCGCCATGAACCGGAGGGACATCGGCAAGGCCATCGAGCGCAAGGTGCTGCGCACCGGCGACTTCCCCGAGATCACGTTCGTCACCACCGCGGTCGCCGGCGCGGCTCCCGCCTTCGCCGTCACCGGCACCCTGGCGCTGCTGGGGGCGACCGGTCCCCTCCCGGTGACGGTCGCGGTCGACGGCACCGAGGTCGTCGCCCGGGCGACGTTCTCGCACGAGGCGTTCGGGCTGAAGCCCTACGCCGCCCTGCTCGGCGCCATCCGCCTGCGCGACGACGTCTACCTCGAGCTCCGTCTGACCCTCCCGCCCGACGCTGGGAAGTGAGGTCGTCCATGCGCTTCGCCCCGTACCACCGCCTCGACGGCGCCCCGAACGTGATCGTCGACGGCGCCCCGACGGACGGCACCGTGCTCTCGATCTCCCACTGGCCGAACCTGCCCAGCCCGCCGGGCCTGGAGGACGACACCTCCGCGCTGATGGCCTTCCGCTACCTCCGCCGGCCCGACCTGCACGTCGACGCCGAGCTCGTTTCGAACAACCACTTCGACCAGGACGGCCTCGTGTCGACGTTCGCCCTCGTCGAGCCCGAGAAGGCGCTGGCCCGCGAGGAGGTGCTCGTGGACCTCGCCGCCGCCGGCGACTTCGCCACCTACCGGCACCGCCAGGCCGCGAGGGCGTCGATGGTGGTGTCGGCGTTCGCCTCGGGACGGGGCGGTGCGGCGGCGGACGGACCCCTCGCCGACGTCCCCGAGGACGACCCGGAGATGGACGCGCTGCTCTACCGCGAGCTGCTCGGCCGGCTACCGGAGATCGTCGACCACGTCGAGCGCTACGAGGCGCTGTGGGCCGACGAGGACGCCACGCTCGAGGCCAGCGAACAGCTGCTGGCCCGCGGCGGGGCGATCGAGGAGGTTCCCGCCCTCGAGCTCGCCATCGTCACCGTCGACGCCACCGCCCCCGACGGCGGCGGCCACCGCTTCGGCGGCGACTGGGCGCCGGGCCTGCACCCGATGGCCGTGCACAACGCCACCGACCGGGTCAACGTCGCCACCATCCGGGGCCGGCGCTACGACGTCGAGCTCCGCTACGAGGGGTGGGTCCAGTACCGCTCGCGGACCGTGCGGCCCCGGCGCGACCTCGGCCTCCTCGCCGCCCGGCTGCAGGACGAGGAGGCGAGCGGCGGGACGTGGTTGGCGTCGCCGGTGTCGGCCATCGTGCCCCGGCTGCGGCTGGACGGCGCCGACGCCAGCTCGATCGCGCCCGACCGCTTCCGCGCGCTCCTCGAGCAGCACCTCGCCGGCGCACCGCCGGCGTGGGACCCGTTCACACCTCCAGCAGGAGCGTGACCGGGCCGTCGTTCACCAGCTCCACCGCCATCTCGGCCCGGAAGCGGCCGGTGGCCACGTCGACGACGCCGAGGGCGCGAAGGCCCTCCACCACGGCCGTGACCAGCGGCTCGGCCACCTCCGGCTTCGCCGCCGCGATCCACGACGGCCGTCGGCCGTGGGCCGTGTCGCCGTAGAGCGTGAACTGGCTGACGACCAGGACGCCGGCGCCGACCTCGAGGGCGGAGCGGTTCATGACACCCTGCTCGTCGTCGAACACCCGCAGGTGGGCGATCTTGGCGGCCAGCTTCGCCGCCGCGTCCCGGCCGTCGTCGTGGGTGACGCCGACCAGTGCCAGGAGACCCGGACCGATGGCGCCGACGGCCTCGTCGCCCACCGTCACCGCCGCCCTCGTCACCCGCTGCACCAGCGCCCGCACCGGCACACCTTGCCCCACCCGGCGGCCCCGCGTTGGCGCCCGGGCCCGGTCCCGATAGGTTCCGCCGGCCGGCACCGAGGACGTTCCCGGTGACCGACGATCGACACACATGCCCTGCCCATGCGGATCAGCGCGGCCCGGCCGCTTGACCCGGCGGTCAGGTCCCGTGGGAGGCTGTGACTTGTATGCGTTCTGACGACCACCCGCTTCGGATCGCGTACCTCGCCTATCGGGGCAAGCCCCACGTCGGTGGCCAGGGCGTGTACACCCGCCACCTCACGAAGGCGCTGGCCGACCTCGGCCACCACGTCGAGGTGCTGGGCGGCAACCCCTACCCGGTGCTCGACGAGCGGGTGCCGCTGGTCGAGCTGCCCAGCCTCGACATCTACAACGACCACTTCCCGATGCGGATGCCGGGCATCTGGGAGCTCAAGAACTGGACGGACTACGTCGAGGTCACGAGCTTCTCGGCCGGGCAGTTCCCCGAGCCGCTGGCCTTCTCGCTGCGGGCGTGGGACCACCTGCGCAAGCGCAAGGGCGACTTCGACCTGGTGCACGACAACCAGTGCCTGGGCTACGGCCTGCTCGGCATCCAGCGCGACTTCCCCCTGCTGGCCACGATCCACCACCCGATCACCGTCGACCGCCGGCTCGAGCTCGAGCACGCGACGTCGCGGTACAAGCGGCTGACGCTGCGGCGCTGGTACTCGTTCACGAACATGCAGACCCGCGTGGCCAAGCGCATGGAGCGGGTGGTCACGGTGTCGGAGAACAGCCAGCACGACATCCATCGCGACCACGGCGTGCCCTACGAGCGCATGCACGTCGTACCGGTGGGCGTCGACCCCGACCTGTTCAAGCCCCAGCCCGGCATCGAGCGGATCCCGGGTCGCCTCATCACCACGGCGTCGGCCGACGTCACCATGAAGGGCCTGACGTACCTGCTCGAGGCGCTGGCCAAGCTGCGCACCGAGCGCGACGTGAGCCTCATCGTGATCGGGCGCGAGAAGGAGGGCGGCAAGTCGGCCGAGACCCTCGACCGCCTCGGCCTCCGCGACTGCGTGCAGTTCGTCACCGGCGTGACCGACCAGCGCATCTACGAGCTGTACAGCGAGGCCGAGCTCGCCGTCGTCCCGTCGCTCTACGAGGGCTTCTCGCTGCCCGCCATCGAGGCCATGTCGTGCGGGATCCCGCTCGTCGCCACCACCGGCGGTGCGCTGCCCGAGGTCGTCGGCCCCGACAACGAGGCCGCCCTCACGGTGCCGCCCGGCGACGTCGAGGCGCTCACGGCCAAGATCCGACTGGCTCTCGACGATCCGGCGCTGCGGGCCCGAATCGGCGCGGCCGGCCGCCGGCGGGTGATCGACAACTGGTCGTGGAAGCACACCGCGACCGGCACCGTCGAGCAGTACCGGGCCCTCCTCGACTCACACCGTCGCGGTTGAGATGTCGAGCTCACTCGCTCGCTGGCGCTCGCTCCGTTCCCTCGAGTTGAACGGACCTCGCAGCGCTCGGCCTGTTTCGATCCTCGGCCGACTTCGTCGCCCTGCGGCCGATCTCCGGGGGCTCCGCCCCCAGACCCCCAGCGCCTTCGGCGGCGACCACCAGTCCGGCCACGGTCACCCGACGGCGACGGAACGTGCGCGAAGGTGCTGACGGTCCGCTACGACCGGCTCCGGGTGCAGCCCGGCGACCGGGTGCTCGACCTGGGCTGCGGCTTCGGCCGCCACGCCTTCGAGTCGATGCGGCGCGGCGGCAACGTCGTCGCCTGCGACTTCTCGCTGGGCGAGCTCAAGGATGTCGCCGGCATGTTCAAGGCCATCGCGGCCGAGGAGGACGCCACGCTGCCCGCCGGTGCCGGCGGGTCGGCGACGAACGGCGACGCCACCCGCCTCCCCTTCGCCGACGGGTCCTTCGACCGCATCATCGCCAGCGAGGTGCTCGAGCACATCCCCGACGACGGCGCCGCCTTCGCCGAGCTCGCCCGGGTGCTGAAGCCGGGCGGCACGCTGGCTGTCACGGTGCCGGCCTGGCTGTCGGAGCGGGTGTGCTGGGCGCTCACCGACGAGTACCACGCCCCCTTCGTCGAGGGCGGCCATGTGCGCATCTACACCGAGCCCGGCATCCGGGCGAAGCTCCGAGCGGCCGGCCTGCAGCCGGGCGGCGCCCACCACGCCCACTCGCTGCACGCGCCGTACTGGTGGCTCAAGTGCGCGGTCGGCGTGAAGAACGACGACCACCCGCTGGTCCGCGCCTACCACGAGGTGCTGCTGTGGGACATCGCCGGCCGGCGGCCCCACTCGCGCCTCACCAAGCTGTTCGACCGACTCGCCAACCCCCTTATCGGGAAGTCGCTCGTCGTCTACGCCACAAAGGGGACGGGCTAGGTGTCGCCCTGCCGGCTCCCGATGTTCCTTTCGACCGGCTGCGCCGGCCGAATCAAGACGCTGTATCCATTGGTCGCCTCGCCTGTCGGCTCGGCTCCAAGCAAACCCAAACCCGAGCCCGAGCCCGAGGCCGCATGAACAAGTCCTTCCTCCACGACGTCCGCGGCATCGTCACCGCCGCCGAGATCGGCCGCACGGTCGACGCCATCGCCGAGTGGCAGCTGCCCTCGGGCATGGTGCCCTGGTTTCCCGGCGGCCACGCCGACCCCTGGAACCACGTCGAGGCGGCCATGGCCCTCGACCTGGGCGGCCGGCGGGCCGAGGCCGAGCGGGCCTACGAGTGGCTCGTCCCCCTCCAGCGCCCCGACGGCGCCTGGCACCAGTACTACGTTGCCGGGGACGACGGCACCACCAAGGTCGAGCAGGACAAGCTCGATGCCAACGTCTGCGCCTACATCGCGGCCGGCGTGTGGCACCACACCCTCCTGCACCACGACGACGGGTTCGCCGAGGCGATGTGGCCGGTGGTCGAGCGGGCCATCGACTTCGTGCTCGACCTGCAGACGCCGCGCGGCGAGATCCTGTGGGCCCGCCACGCCGACGGCACGCCGTGGTCGTTCGCCCTCCTCACCGGGTCGAGCTCGATCTGCCACTCGCTGCGCTGCGCCATCGCCCTGGCCGAGCACCTCGGCCACGAGCGCCCGGACTGGGAGCTGTCGGCGGCCCGCCTCGCCCGCGTGATCGCCCACGAACCCGACGCCTTCGCCCCGAAGCACCGGTGGGCGATGGACTGGTACTACCCCGTGCTCGCCGGCGTGGTCGACGGCGACGCCGGCCGCCAGCGGCTCGCCGCCCGCTTCGACACGTTCGTGCTCGACGGTCGGGGCGTGCGCTGCGTCAACGACCGGCCCTGGATCACCGTCGCCGAGACGTGCGAGTGCGCCCTGGCCCACCTGGCCGTCGGCGAGCGCGCCACCGCGGAGCGCCTGTTCTCGTGGACGGCCCAGTACCGCCACGACGACGACCGCTACTGGACCGGCACCGTCTACCCCGACGAGGCCCGCTTCCCGGGCGGCGAGCGGTCCACGTACACGGCGGCGTCGGTCGTCCTGACCGCCGACGCGCTGGCGTCCGTCCCGTCGCCGGCCGCCGCCCTGTTCGTCGACTCCGACTCGGTGCTCCCCGTCCTCATGGGCGAGGAGGAGCTGGCCCGGGAGAACGAGCCCTCCCGGGACTAGTGCCGCGTCAGGCAACGTTTGCGCGCTTCACAAGTTCACGAAGTGCCTCGTCGTTGGCGTGGCGGTTTCGCCAAGCGATGTAGCGACGGATCATCGAGTTCTGCTCGTCATGTGAGCGGTG
>JACDCH010000484.1 GCA_013694495.1 Acidimicrobiia bacterium
GCGGTCGACGGGCGCGTGGCGGCGCGGTTGTTCCGCCGCAGGTCCTGAAATGAAGGGTTCCCGACCGCCTCGGGCGAAGCCCCTCGACGGGGGAACCCGGAATCGAATGGAGACGCAGGAAGGGCCTGCGGGCAACACCTGGTCCGGCACCGATCCATCCGCAGGTCCTCCACCCGCGCCGCTGCCCCGATCGTTCTTCCAGCGCGACGCCCGCGTCGTGGCGAGGGCGCTGCTCGGCAAGGTCCTCGTCCGCGACGACGGACGATCCGCCCGCATCGTCGAGACCGAGGCGTACCGCGGCTCGCTCGATCCCGGCAGCCACACGTACCGGGGCCCGACCCCGCGCAACGCCACGATGTTCGGGCCGGCTGGCCACCTGTACGTGTACTTCACCTACGGCATGCACTGGTGCGCCAACGCCGTCTGCGGCGACGAGAGCGACGGCACCGCGGTGCTGCTCCGGGCGGCCGCGCCGCTCACCGGCCTCGAGGCGATGCGCGACGCTCGGCGGGTGCGCCGCGACGTCGACCTGTGCAACGGCCCGGCGAAGCTCTGCCAGGCGTTCGGCGTCGACCGAGCCTTCGACGGTGCCGACGTCGTCGCCGCCGACAGGGGCCTGTGGTTCGCCGACGACGGCACCGCGCCGCCCCGTCGCCCCGGCAACTCCACCCGGGTCGGCCTCACCCAGGGCCGGGACCACCCGTGGCGCTGGTGGGTCCCGGGCGACCCCAACGTCTCGAAGGGGCGGCCGTCGTGACCGGCCTCGACCGGGCCGTCGAGCTCGTCCGCGAGGGCGACCTCGACCACGTACCCGCCTTCCGCGATCAGGTGCTGGCGTTCTGCGCCGACCACCCCGACGCCCTCCTGCGCACCTGCGAGGCGGCGCACCTCACCGGATCGGCGCTCGTCGTCGACCCGGCCGACGGCCGGTTCGTCCTCCTGCACCACCGCAAGGTCGGCCGCTGGTTGCAGCCCGGTGGCCACGCCGACGGCGACGGCGACCTCGCGGCGGTGGCGCTCAAGGAGGCACAGGAGGAGACGGGCATCGACGGCCTCGTCGTGCGCCTCCCGGCGGTCGACATCGACGTGCATGAGTTCCGCGCCCCGGGCGAGCCGTCGCACCTGCACCTCGATCTCCGCTTCGTCGTGGCCGCGCCGGCTGGCACTGCGGCCGCCGGCTCACCGCCCGGCAACCCCGAGTCGATCGCCATCCGCTGGGTCGCCGAGGACGAGCTCGACCAGCTCGACGTGGACGAGAGCACCCGCCGTCTCGTCCAGCGCGGCCTCGCCACCCTGCACAGGCCCTGACGGACGCGCGGTCGCCTCCGCCGAAGGCCGCTAGACGTCGCCGCTGGTCTTGCAGCTCTCCATCAGGTTGACCTCGGCGAAGTTGTCGATCACGCGCGACAGCTGGACGGCCCCACGAGCGGTCTCCGTGAACGGGCCGTCGCGTCCGGCGCGCAGCGAGTCGGCCCAGCGCTGCCGGTCATCGACGTGGGCGGCCCAGTCGGCCAACCACTGGGTCACCCATCCCGCTTCCTCGCCGGTGGGGGAGGGCAGGGTGCCGAGCTCCGTCAGCATCTCCCGCAGGATCAAGTTGCCGTCGTCGACGAGCTGGGCCCGGTCCTCCGGGGTGGCCACTTCCGTGGGGCCGCCGAGCGCAACCACCGCGGCCTGCGCCTCGGCGCAGAGGGGCTCGGCAGCCGACGCGAAGGCGGGGTCGTCGAGGTGGTCGGGCGGGTCGTAGGGGTGGTCGGCGAAGGCGGTCCACCCGAGGATGGCGCCCCAGAAGGCGACGTTGACGAGGATCAGCGCGAGCTGCAGCGGACGGGACACCGCCGGCCATGGTCGCCGTCCACCGCGGGCGCGGACCAATCGCCCCCCGGTCAGGGTTCGACGGCGATGCGGACGGTGCTGCCGGGCGGGAGCTCGGTACCGCCCGGCGGGCTCTGCTGCCACACCTGGCCGGGCTGGGTGCCGCCGGACGGGTTGGTGCCGCGGACGACGACGGCGGAGAAGCCGGCCGCGTGGATCACGTCGACCGCGTCCTGCTCGCTGAAGCCCACGACCCCGGGGACCGTGAGGCCGGTGCTGCCGCCGGCCACCTCGAGGGTCACGATGCCGCCCGTGCCGAGGGCCACGCCGGCGGGCGGGGCCTGGGCCAGCACGGTGCCGGGCACGACGCCGCCCCGGTCCGACTGCACCACCGACACCCGGAACCCGAGGCCCTCGAGGTGGCCGCGGGCGGTGGCCACGTCGGAGCCGACCACGCCGGGGACGACCTGGAGCGCCCCGGTGGTCACCGGTGACAGCTCGGGGGCGACCACCGTCGACGTCGTCGTCGACGACGTCGTCGTCTCGAAGGGAAGCGCCTCGGAGCCCTCGACGGCCGCGCTCATGAACCGCTGCCAGGCCCGCGCCGGGTAGCTCCCGCCCGTCACGCGGATCGGCGTGAGGGGCGGCGTCATCGACACCTGGTCGCCGGGGAAGCCGACCCACACGGCGGTGGCCAGCTGGGGCACGTAGCCGCAGAACCAGGCGTCGCGCCAGGCCTGTGCGGTACCGGTCTTGCCCGCCACCGGCCGGCCGATCTGGGCGGCCGTGCCCGTGCCCCGCTCGACGACCTGCTGCAGGACCGAGGTGACCTGGTCGGCCACGCCGGGGTCGAGCACGCGGCGCTGGTGGTGCTGGGCCTCGTACAGGATCGTCCCGTCGGCGTCGGTGATGCTGGTGACGAACACCGGGTCGACGTGCACGCCCCGGTTGGCGAGCGTGGCGTAGGCCGAGGCCATCTCCAGGGGCTGCACATCGTTCGCCCCCAGCACCGCCGAGGGGAAGTCCTGCAGCGGGGTCGTGATGCCGAGGTCGCGGGCGATCTGCACCGCCTCGCTCGTGCCGATGCGCAGGATCAGCTGCGCGTACACCGTGTTGTAGGACCGGACGGTGGCCTCGACCAGGTCGACCGGCACGCCGGGGCCGCCCTCGCCGTAGTTGTCGACGTTCCAGATGTCGACCGGGTCACCGTAGGTGAGCTGCATCGAGCCCGGCGCCGGGAACTGGGTCGACAGCGGCAGCCCGAGCTGGAGGGCGGCGGCGAGGATCAGCGGCTTGAACGACGAGCCGGTGGGGCGGCCCTTCCCCATGGCCAGGTTGTACTTGGCGGCGTCGCCCGGGCCGAAGAAGTCGCGGCCGCCGACCATGGCCACGACGTGGCCCGTGCCGGGCTCGATCGACGCGATGGCGATCTCGGGATCGGTCGCCGCGTCGGGGAGGGTGGCCGCCACCGCCTGCTCAGCGAGGGCCTGGAGGCGGAGGTCGACGGTGGTGTGGATGCGCAGCCCGCCGGCGAAGAGCAGCTCGTTGCGCTCGCGGTCGCTCGAGCCGAAGCGCGGGTCGTCCAGGATCCACTGCTTCACCTCCTCCACGAAGTGGCCGGCGGCGTAGCGCTGCTCGAGTGGCGGCACGTCCGGCGCGAGCACCATCGGCTCGGCCGCGGCGGCGGCGTGCTCCTCGGGCCCGAGGAGGTCCTGGTCGAGCATCCGGTCGAGGACGACGTTGCGGCGCAGGACCGACGGATCGGGGTCGTCGTAGGGGTCGTAGTCGCCGGGCGCCTGGATCATCCCGGCGAGCAGCGCCCCTTCCGCCGGCGTGAGGCCGGCGGGGGGCTTGCCGAAGTACTCGCGGGCGGCGGCGAAGATCCCGTAGGCGCCGTTCCCGAAGTAGATCGTGTTCAGGTACAGCTCGAGGATCCGCTCCTTCGTGTAGCGCTGCTCGAAGCGCCAGGCCAGGGCGGCCTCGGACACCTTGCGGGAGAGCGTCTCGTCGGCGTCGAGCAGCAGCGTCTTCACCAGCTGCTGGGTGATGGTCGACCCGCCCTGCTGGTCGGTGCCGCTGGCGTTGACCCGCACCGCCCGCAAGATGGCCCGCAGGTCGATGCCGTGGTGCAGCCAGTAGCGCTCGTCCTCGACGGCGATGACCGCGTCGCGGACGTGCTCGGGGATCTCGTCGAGGGTGAGGTCGGTGCGGTTCTCCTCGGCGTGCAGCGTGACGATCTCGGAGCCGTCGGCCGCGTAGATGATCGACGACTGCGCGTTGCGGGGTAGGACGGGCTGGAGCTCGCGCAGCTCGTAGCTGCACCCAGACGCGACGAGCAGCACCGCCACCAGCGCCAGCTCCGTCCTCGTTCGCACCATCGGATGGCATTGTCACAGGGATCGGGCTCGCACAGGGCGCGCGCCGCGAGGAAGATGCTGACGCCATGGATGTGCTCGCTGATCTCGACGCTCGTGGGCTCATCCACGACACCACCGACCGCGAGGCCCTGGCCGCCCGGCTGGCTGCGGGGCCGGTGACGCTCTACTACGGCTGCGACCCGACGGCCGACAGCCTGCACATCGGCAACCTCATCGGCTTGCTCGTGCTGCGCCGCTTCGCCGACGCCGGGCACCGGCCGATTGCCCTCGCCGGCGGTGCCACCGGGATGGTCGGCGACCCGGGCGGGCGCTCGAGCGAGCGGAACCTGCTCGACGAGGCCACGCTGCGGGCGAACGCGGCGGCGATCAAGGAGCAGATCACGCGGGTGCTCGGCGATCCCGACGCCTACGAGCTCGTCGACAACCTCGACTGGACCCGCGACCTGACCCTGCTCGAGTTCCTCAGGGAGGTCGGCAAGCACGTCACCGTCAACCAGATGATGGCCAGGGAGTCGGTCAAGGCCCGACTCGCCTCGGAGCACGGGATCAGCTTCACCGAGTTCAGCTACATGCTCCTGCAGGGCAACGACTACCGCATCCTGTACGAGTCCCGGGGCTGCGAGCTGCAGATCGGTGGCTCCGACCAGTGGGGGAACATCGTCCAGGGCGTCGACCTGATCCGCCGCACCAATGGGGCCGCCGTGCACGCCCTGAGCTGGCCCCTGCTCCTGGCGCCGGACGGCACGAAGCTCGGCAAGACCGCCGGCGCCAGCGTGTGGCTGTCAGGCGAGCGCACCTCGGCCTACGAGTTCTTCCAGCACTGGATGCGCGCCGACGACCGCCAGGTGGGGGAGCTCCTCGCCAAGTTCACGCTGCTGCCGATGGCCGAGGTGGCGGCCGTCACCGCTGAGCACGAGGCGGCGCCCGAGGAGCGGCAGGGCCAGCGCCGCCTGGCCCACGAGGTCACGAGCCTGGTCCACGGGACCGAGGCGGCCGCGGCAGCAGCGGGCGCATCGGGCGTGCTGTTCGGCGAGGTCGCGCCGCGGGCGGCCTCGGCCGACGCCCTCGGGGCGGTGGCCGCCAACGTTCCGGCCCACGAGCTGGCGCTGTCGGCGCTCGAGGCCGGGATCGACCCCGTCGAGCTCGCCGTGGTCGCCGAGCTGGCGGCGTCGAAGAGCGAGGCCCGCCGGCTGCTCGCCCAGCGGGGCGTGAGCCTCAACGGCCGGGTGCTCGAGGCTGACGACCGGCCGTCGACGGCCGACCTGCTCCACGGCCGCTACCTGCTGCTCCGCAGGGGAAAGGCGACCTGGAGGATGGTGGTCGCGATTTCTCCGGCGCCGAGTTGACGAGTCGGTCGTGCCTCCGTAGTGTGTCTCTTCGCCCCGGAGAGCGGATTCCACTTGGAACCAGCTCCTGAGGGGCAAGCGAAACGGCACCAACGCCGATCTTGATCGGCGAGTGCCCCAGCCCCGCTCCAGCGGGCGCAGCGCACCTTGAAAACGGAAGAGACGATGAAACAGCCAAGTGCGGGCGTTCCGACCTTCGGGTCGGAGCGCAACGAAGTAATGCACTTGAACGGACAACCTCTGTTCTTGGTGCTAGGTCGGTGACTCCCACCAGGGGGACACCGGCTCTCTGATTCGAAGCCGGACCCTTCGGGGGACGGTGGAAGATCTCGATGGAGAGTTTGATCCTGGCTCAGGACGAACGCTGGCGGCGTGCTTAACGCATGCAAGTCGAACGAGATCCATGCAGTGGCAACACTGCGGAAGATCGAGTGGCGAACGGGTGAGTAACACGTGAGGAACCCACCCCGAAGACCGGGATAACCCTCCGAAAGGAGAGCTAATACCGGATGCCCTCACCGGATCGCATGGTCTGGTGAGGAAATGGATTCCGCTTCGGGACGGCCTCGCGGCCTATCAGGTAGTTGGTGGGGTAACGGCCCACCAAGCCGACGACGGGTAGCTGGTCTGAGAGGACGATCAGCCACACTGGGACTGAGACACGGCCCAGACTCCTACGGGAGGCAGCAGCGGGGAATATTGCGCAATGGGCGAAAGCCTGACGCAGCAACGCCGCGTGAGGGATGAAGGCTCTCGGGTTGTAAACCTCTTTCAGCAGGGACGATTGTGACGGTACCTGCAGAAGAAGCCCCGGCCAACTACGTGCCAGCAGCCGCGGTAACACGTAGGGGGCGAGCGTTGTCCGGATTTATTGGGCGTAAAGAGCTCGTAGGCGGTTCGATAAGTCGGGTGTGAAAACTCTGGGCTCAACCCAGAGACGCCACCCGATACTGTCGTGACTGGAGTCCGGTAGGGGAGTATGGAATTTCCGGTGTAGCGGTGAAATGCGCAGATATCGGAAGGAACACCAGTAGCGAAGGCGGTACTCTGGGCCGGAACTGACGCTGAGGAGCGAAAGCGTGGGGAGCGAACAGGATTAGATACCCTGGTAGTCCACGCCGTAAACGTTGGGCACTAGGTGTGGGTCTCAACCAACGGGATCCGTGCCGCAGCTAACGCATTAAGTGCCCCGCCTGGGGAGTACGGCCGCAA
>JACDCH010000487.1 GCA_013694495.1 Acidimicrobiia bacterium
CGGCCTGCGCGACGGCCAGGGCCGGGCCCGGGCGCTCCCCGTCGAGCGGCTCGAGGTGCGCAGCGTCGGCCGCCGCGGCGGCCACGGGTGGGAGCCGCTGGCCGAGCGGGCGGCCCGCACCGAGCAACTGGACCTCTTCGGATGACGCACCTCCACCGCACGGCCGCCCGCCTGGGCGCCGTCGTCGCCCTGCTCGTCCTGGCCGTCGCGCTGCTCGGCGCCCGGCCGGCGGCGGCCGAGGGTCCCGACCTCTTCGCCATCGAGGTCCAGGCCACCGTCCGGCCCGACGGCGCCATGGAGGTGGTCGAGGTCTTCCGCTTCGACTTCCAGGAGGAGCGCAACGGCGGCTTCCGCAGCTTCGTGCCCGGCGGCGGCGACTACCGGATCGTCGACTTCAGCGTCACCGAGGACGGCGACCCACGCGACCTCGCCGCCGGGTTCGACGACCCCAACTCGGGCCAGGACGTCCGCTGGTTCGGCAGCGCCAGCCACGACAAGGTCACCGGCCGCCACGACTACGAGGTCCGCTACACGGTCGAGGGCGCGGTCGACGTGTTCCCCGACACCGCCGTCCTCAACTGGCAGTTCGTCGGCGAGGACTTCGAGGAGCTCGAAGAGGTCCGCATCGACGTCACGTTCCCGGGCGACGGCACGGGCCTGCAGGCGTTCGCCCACGGCGTGCTCCACGGCGTGGTGGAGCCGGCCGGCAACCGCGTCGGGCTGCGGGTGTCGGGCAACCCGGCGTCGCAGTTCGTCGAGGCCCGCATCCTGCTGCCGCCCGGCAACTTCACCGTCCCGCCGTCGGGCTCACCGCAGCTCGAGACGATCCTGGCCGAGGAGGCCCGCGAAGCCGAGCTGTCGAACGCCGAGCGCGAGGAGGCCCGCGCCGCGTTCGAGGCCGAGCTCGCCCGCCAGGTGGAGCTGGGCCAGGAGCCGGGGTGCGCCGACGAGGAGGGCGCCGCCCTGGCCGCCCGGTGCGCCGACCTGCAGGAGTTGCTCGACGCGGCTGGACCCCGGGTCGACGCCGAGCTCGGCCTGGCCGACGGCGACCTGCTGCTCGACATCATCGATGCCCGGGCCGCAGTGGTGGCCGAGGTCGAGCGGATCGTCGCCGAGCGCACCGCCCGCGCGATGAACGTGGCCGCACCGGTCGTGGCCGCCGCCGGCGTCGTCGGGTTCGTCCTCGTGCACCGCAAGTGGGGCAAGGAGCCCGAGCGTCCGTACGACGTCGGCGACTACTGGCGCGAGGTGCCGGCCGAGTCGCCCGGCGTCGTCGCCGCCCTCGACGGCTGGGGCACGGTCGACACCAAGGCGTTCGCCTCGACGATCGTCGACCTCGCCCAGCGGGGCTGGCTGACGATCTCCGAGGAGGGCGAGAAGGGCGACTCGTACCGCTTCACCCGCACGCAGAAGACCGACGCCACCGGCCTCCGCAGCTACGAGAACAAGGTGCTCTGGAAGCTGTTCGAGGGCGGCCGGCCCACCGTCACCCAGGACGAGCTCACCGACGAGGCCGAAGCGGATCGCAGCGGATCGGCGGTCTGGATGCGGCAGTTCAAGGCCGAGGTCAAGGCCGACTACGACGCTCAGGAGTACCAGGCCACCAACGGCTGCCTGCCGTGGCTCCTCGTCTTC
This sequence comes from Acidimicrobiia bacterium, assembly GCA_013694495.1. Lineage (GTDB taxonomy): Bacteria > Actinomycetota > Acidimicrobiia > Acidimicrobiales > JACDCH01 > JACDCH01. Next base: position 1,636 of record JACDCH010000487.1, read on the forward strand.
GTCATCGTCGGCATCGTCGGCATCGTGGGCGTCGGCGCCCTCGGCCTGCGGGCGTGGGTGGGCGGGGCGATCACGCTGGCGGCGGCCCTGCTGCTGCTCGTGCTCACACCGCTGATGCGCCAGCGCACGGTGAAGGGCGCCCGCAAGACCGCGGAGATCCAGGGCCTGAAGAAGTTCCTGCGGGACTTCTCGTTGGTCGACGACGTCCCCATCGGCCACCTCGCGCTGTACGAGCGCTACCTCGTGTACGCCATCGCCCTCGGCGTGGCCGACAAGCTGCTCGACGGCTTGCGCATACGGTTCCCCGAGGTGGCCAACGACCCGGGCTTCGCGGTCTGGTACTCGCCCTACGGCTACGGCTACGGCATGGGCGGCGGCGGGATCGACCGGCTCAGCTCGCTCGGTTCGATCTCGACGTTCGCCACCGACTTCTCGAGCGCCACCGCGGCGGCCTTCTCGCCGCCGTCGTCCTCCTCGGGCGGGGGCGGCGGGTTCTCGGGCGGAGGCGGGTTCTCCAGCGGCGGGGGCGGAGGCGGGGGCGGCGGGTCCTGGTAGCCGTCGCCCTCGAGGTCGACCTGGGCGACGTCGCCGTCGGGCAGCTCCCGGGCGTGCTCGGAGACGTTCACCACGCGACAGCTGTCGGCGAACGGGTCGAGCTGTCGCTGCGCGTCCGGCGCGACTGCACCGAGGCCGTGCTCGCCGATCTGCTGCACGGCGCAGGGTTCGAGGTGCGGTCCGTGCGCGCCGAGGGCGCGCAGCGGCAGATCACCGCCCTGCGGTTCCGGACGCTGCCCGACGTCGTCGGACCTCGCATGCGCTTGCTGGTCTGCGGCTTGAACCCGTCCTTGTACGCCGCGGATGCCGGTGTCGGCTACGCCCGGCCGGGCAACCGCTTCTGGCCCGCCGCGCTCGCCGCTGGCATCGCGTCGGTCGGCCGCGACCCGGCCCACGCGCTGCACCACCACGGCACGGGCTTCACCGATCTCGTGAAGCGGTCCAGCGTCGGCGCCGCCGAGCTCACCGCCGCTGAGTACGCCGAGGGCCTGGCCCGGCTCGACCGGCTCGCAGGGCTGCTCCAGCCCCGGGCCGTCGCGTTCTGCGGCCTCGCCGGCTGGCGGGCGGCCGTCGACCGG